>CAZLMR010000033.1:0-9482 GCA_964560575.1 uncultured Methanomassiliicoccales archaeon
CTGAGGAACCTGGCCCTGGATATGGAGAGGCTGGAGGACGACCCCGTCTGGACGCAGCCGCTCGTGTCCCCCAAGCACCTTTTCGACCTTTCCGGCGATGAACGTCCAGAGGGCCGAAAAGATTTTTGAAGAACGCTGGCAATCCCTGCGTAGAGGGCTCAAATGAAGATTTGGGAGTTTGCGAAAGTCACCGGTTCTTCGATCAAGGTGGACAGCTGGATGTCCGACACCATGGGTCTCGTCGACGGCGGGTGCGTGTACAGCACGCTCTTCAAGCATCCCGCGGCTGGTACCAAGGATTACGAGATCATCCTCTCCGTGTTCCCCCAGGAGAACTACCGCACGCTCACCCACATCACGATGTACCTGGACGACGTCCCGGGATCCAGCGCCCAGGCCGCCAACTTCCTCGCGGCCAAGGAGATCAACATCCTCAACTCGGTCTCCCTGAACGGCATCTCCGACACGGTCATCGTATGGAAGCTCATGGCCGACATGAACTTCGCCGGAGAGGTGGACATCCTCAAGGAGGAGTTCGAGGCGCTCAAGGCGAAGAACGACCCCAGCGTGTCGAAGATCAAGAGGATCGACTTCAAGCCCGCCGAGATCGGCAGGCTGTTCAAGGGCAACAACAGCGCCGACGGCAACAAGGTCGAGATCCGCCGCGGATACCCGTCCAGCATCATCAACGACTGCTTCGACGTCGCCGACCAGTACGGGGACATACTCACCGACATCAACGGCAAGAACGTCCTCATCACCATGGATGCTGACTCCTGGATCCTCTCGATCACCTTCTTCAAGAACGACACCCGCCTCGTTAAGGTCGGCATGGAGATCCCCGACTGCCCCGGCAGCATCACACAGGCGCTCTCGGTCATCGCCGATTGGAACGTCAACCTGATCTCCGTTTTCAGCAAGGTCAAGATCTGCTACGAGACCATGTACCTGGAGCTCGTCATGGACATCGGCAAGAGCGACAAGTCCTTCCGCGAGATCTGCGACCAGCTGCCGGGCGCGATGGACGGACTGAACGGCGTGTTCCTGGTGAAGGAACTCACCGAGCTGAGCTGACATGAGGATCCCGAAGACCTCCCGCATGCCGGTTGGCCCCCTGAAGGAGCTGATACTGGGACGGGGGGATTACGTCGCCGGAGGCTCCACCAGCCTCCCGTTCCTCGACCTGGACGGCGCCAGACACAGGAGGCCGATGGTGTTCGGGGAGGTGACCGACGACCTGTCGTCATACCCCGGGCTGGCCGCGGAGATGTTCTCCGGAAGACAGGCGGACCCGGAGGAATGGGCGGTCATGTGGAAGGAGATCGGAGCCGACGGCATATTCGTGGATCTACACGGATGCTCCGCGGACCTCGTACGCAGTATCTCCGACCGCACACGCCTCCCGTTGGCTGTGAAGGCCGATCCGAAGGTCCTCGAAGAACTGGAGGGCGTGGAGGATTCCGTCATGATACTGATCGGGAGCCGGCGTTCGGAGAGACATGCCGTCGCTGTCACCGGGGATTCCGCGGACGACATCTCCGCGTCATGCATGGAGCTCGCAGCATGCGGAACGGAGCGCATGGTCATCCTGGCCCGCGGATTCCGCATCGGGGACGGGTTGTCCGACGACATCTCGCTCGTGGAGGACATCCGCTCCCGCGCATTGTCTGGCGACTCAGGACTCGACCATCCAGTCATGGTCGATGTCACCGGCTGTTGGGACCGCGGCTTCTCGGATGCGAGGGCGGCCTCGATGTGGGAGGCGGAATCGGCTCTGGCCGCGATGCTCGCAGGTGCGGACATCCTCGTCGTTAGAGGGCCCGGGGCCGCCGACATGGCACGTGTGTACGGAGAGGAGCTTGCGGACCTGTGATACCATGAACCCGGTGATTATCGATGGGAGGACCGTCTCGGACGACGATCCGTGTTTCGCGCTATCTGTAACCGATATTCTTGTTGGAGACATGCTCGCAGACCGGATCTCACACATCTCCGGACTCGCGGAGAGGTTCGACCATCTGAGGTTCATCTGCATAAGGAACGACAGCATGGACGGCTCCATGTTCTCGATGGCGGTGAACACCGCAGCGGCCACGGGACTCGGGCTCATCATCGAGTCCCAGGACCCCGCCGTACTGATGTGTGGACTGTCGGCCGTCCCGGACAGGAGACCGCTGATATGCATAACCGATGCCGATCTCGTGGATGAGGCCGCCGTCGCCGCAGGTTTGGGCGGATGTCCGCTGGCGGTCCCCGGGGCAACGGTCGAATCGCTTATGGAGAACGTCTGCAGGTCGATGGAACATGACGTCCCAGCGATCATACTCAATCCCGGATACGTGAACATGAAGGGCTGCCTGGAGACCAACACGGATCTCTGCCGTCTGAAGGCGAAGGATTTCCGCGAGGCGTGCCATCCGATCATGACGCGCACATGGTCCGGAGAGTACGCCCTCTCCGTGACATCGGTATCCGTCATGCGCGGAGGCGCGTTGATGGTGTTCGACGACCTGGATGAAGGTTCATGCGAAGTCATCGACACGCTAATGTCGGATCTGCGTCCGAAGGTGGTCAACCCTTAAGTCCGACGAACACGATGACTCATGCATGTTCATCTCGGATTTTCGCAGGACGGACACGGCGTCATACCCCGGCTTCCTCATCACTGCGGTCGAGGTGTCCGAGGGCACGGGCGAAGGGGTCAGCGAGATCGAAGCCTCCAACACCATCTACGCCGACAGGGACTCTATAGACGGCGTCCTCTTCCGGGGACGCGGGAAGGACATCTTGGAATTCGAGGGGATCCACCGGTTCATAAAGGAACTCGTGCCCAAACGCATGATCTCCGCCGTGGAGACCGACGGGAAGCATCCGGCCATCCTAGACGACCTGATCGGCGCCGGCTATGTGAACGATGTCGTGTTCGTGTTCGACCTATACCCTGTGAAGACGCAGCTCGAATCCCTCGACATTGCACGCAAAGGGGATTGCAGGTTCTTCGTGACCCTGATACTCGATCCCGCGAGACTGACATTGGAGGATGCGCAGGACCTTATGAACGCCGTGAAAGATTCGACCCAGGTGCAACTCAGACGTCCCACCATGGAAAACGACAAGAAGCGCTACCGCAAGAACGACCTGATGGCCCTGGCCAAATCCATGAGGGAAGTGGCCAGGGATGTGAAGATCTTCTGAGGTCACCTGCAGAAGTTGGCGAGGACGGCACCGTGTGCAGCCGACAGGGAACGACTGCTCTCATTGATGTACATCTTCGGGACGTCGACCTGCTCCTTGAAACGGGAGATGACCTTGGGGTCCTTGGCGAAAATGCCCGCGGACAGACCGCACTCGGTGTCCTCGAGCTCCTCGAACGCACGGTCCAGGCTCTCGACGACCTTGATGTTCAGGATCGGCAGGCCCGAATCCATGTAGCAGAGATCGTTCTCGTCGTCCAGGCCGGACACGACGATTGGGGACACATACAGGTCCGAGGGGGCATCGATCGCATTGGGGGCCTTCGCAATCGTGAAGGGCATGTTCTCCATGGCGAGATCCCCGAAGCGCTTGGCCGCATCCTTGCTGATTATGGGTCCGGTGAACGCCGTGTCGTTCACGGGGTCGTCCACATCCAGATCCTTCATGATCTCGGAGATGATCTCCATGAGACGCTTCTGGTCCTCGGCGGTGACTATGACCTTGGAGCAGGAGTACAGACGCTGTCCGCTGAATGAGAAGGCGGATTCGACGATGTCCCTCGCCGCTGCCTTCATATCGGCCGGCCTGTAGACGATTGCGGGGTTCATGCCCTTGATGTCGTTGATGAACTTCAGTTCGTCATCCACCTGGAGGAACATGAGGTCCTCCAGCCTGTCCCCGGAGCCGCTTGCGGCTATGCCCACGACGCGCATGTCGTTGGCCAGCTCCTCCGTGGACTCGTCCTTCCTGTCGACAACGAGGTTCAGCACGCCTCCGGGAAGCCCGTACCTCTCGATGGATTCGTAGAAGGAGTAGACGGGCATGGGACAGTGCTTGGACGGGTTCATGACGACCGTGTTCCCGGCGACCATCGCCGCCACCGCGTAGGCGATGGGCGAGGCCATGGGCGAGTTGTGAGCGGATATGACCGCCCAGACCCCGAGGGGCTTCCCCTTGTAGGTCTTGGCATCCTCCAGGATGGCCTCGATCGCGGATATGAGGGCGTCCACCTCGGACAGGGCATCCTGGCGGACCATCCCTGCTGAGACCGTGACCATCGCCGCATAGTAGAGCCTCCTGGCCTTCAGGAGGTTGAGGTACTTCTCGAAATAGGCGGCGCGCTCCTCGACGGGGACCTTCGACCATTCCTCGAATGCATTCTTGGCCGCGGTGACAGCCTCAACCATGATCCCCTCCTCCGGCTCCTGGAACCTTCCGTACGTGATGGAGTCGTCAATCGGGCTGGCTATGATGAAGTCGTTGCCGGATGCGACCTTCATCCCGCCGTAATAGCTGGGGAAGTCCCTCTTCTCCCCGGAGAGGAACTGGTCGATCTGCTTCTCGTACTCCCTTCCCTCTTCGGTGGTCTGCAAATCTGGATAGTCTGCCATGATGGCGGTCGTATCGGAGATGCAGGATATGAATGTGACACCCCGTTTGGTAGGGATTCAAACAAAGTGATGGAGAACAGATGGTGGACCCGGCCGGATTTGAACCGGCGACCTCCGCCGTGTGAAGGCGACGTCATAACCCCTAGACCACGAGCCCGATAGGCCCCCCGAGAACGTGACCTTATTTAAACTTAAGCGCGACGGACCCATCGGCCCCTGATAACATATGGTGGGCCCGGCCGGATTTGAACCGGCGACCTTCGCCTTGTAAGGGCGACGTCATAACCCCTAGACCACGGGCCCGTGATTGCTGGAATATACCCTTGATATAAAAAAGCGATTGATGTGTCAATCTAGATTAAATAGAAGAACTACATTGAAGGCACCACTGCGATTGTAGTCCAGCGGTTAGGACGGGAGCTTCCCAAGCTTCTGACCCGGGTTCGATTCCCGGCAATCGCACCATCCCTGTTCTTCGCAATGACATAGGTTCCGACTGCTACTCCCATGCGTGGACCACCTTCTGTCGTGTCCGGAAGACCGGAACCCCTCGGGGTGGAGCAGTTCCATCCGGAGCGACCATTCGCTGTCTGGCCCTGCATCCTTCTGTCATAGCAACCGATGCATGCGGGCCGCCGCTTAGAATAGGGCGGATCTCAAAAAAACATGATCATAGCCATTGTTCAGGAAAGGTCACCGTCCGGACGATGGCCTGTCCGGACGGCTAAGTGGTTTAGGGAGGAAAAACATGTCCGACGATGCTTCCTATCACTCCTCCACGGTCCTGATCCTTATGGACTGCTCCACGGGGATGACGAAGATCCTCCCGTCGCCGGGGTTCCCCGTCTCCGAGAACCTCCTGATCGTGGTTATCACACGGTCCAGGTCCTCGTCGTCGATGACCACCTCTATCTTCACCTTCTCGATCTCGTCGACGACGAACTCGCCGACCCTTGTGGTGAACTTGAGTCCCATCTGTTCCCCGCGTCCGGTCACATGAGTTATCGTCATGCCGCTGACGCCTATGTCCTTCAGAGCGTCCTTGACGCACTGGAGACGCTCAGGCCTAATCACAGCCATCACCATCTTCATCCAATCACCTCACATGACATACGCCGGCTCACCGTGCTCAACGGTGTCGGCACCGATCATCTGCTCGCTCTCGGTCATGGCCGCACCCTTGCCGGTCCTCTTCATCACGATGTCGATCACCTTCATTATGATGAACGACACGACGAAGCAGTACACCAGCGTGATGAGGACCGATGCGATCTGCCCTCCGAGGAGGTTGAGGCTGCCCTCGACCAGTCCGCCGTACTCCGTGCTCCCGTAGGTCGTGACGGCGAATATGCCAACGGAAATGGCACCCCAGATACCGCCGAAACCATGGACGCCCATGACGTCCAGGGCATCGTCGATCCCGGACCTGTTGCGCATGAAGATGATCCCGAAGTAGCACACGACAGCGGCGATGGCTCCTATGATCACAGACGCCCACGGATCCACGTATCCGCAGCCCGGCGTGATCCCGACGAGTCCCGCGAGGACACCTGCGCACAGACCGGTCACGTTGACGCGTCCGACATGGAGATACTGGATGATGAGCCACACAATGGTGGACACACAGGACGCGATGAACGTGTTTATGCCGGCGAGGATGGCGATGTCGTCGAACCCTCCGGCGGAGCCGCAGTTGAATCCGAACCATCCGATCCAGAGCAGGAAGCACCCGATGAACATCAGTGGTACGTTGTGGGTCCTTCCCTTGGATATCCTGTTGCTCCTCTTCCCGATGGCGATCGCCGCGGCGACACCCGAGATACCAGAGCATATGTGGACGACTGTACCTCCGGCGAAGTCGATGTTGGGAAGTCCGATCTCCGCGAGGGAGTGTATCAGGCCTCCGCCCCAGACCATGTGGGCCATGGGAGCGTAGACGAACACGGACCAAAGTGCCAGGAAGGCGAGTATCGCCGGGTACCTGACCCTCTCTGCGGTCGCACCGAACACGATGCAGGCGGTCAGTATAGCGAACGTGCCCTGGAACATCATGTACTCGTATGTCGGGACGGAGCCGTTGCCCTCGCTCACCGACAGACCGTTGCCGAAGATTGCGTCGAACCCGCCCACGAGCGGTCCGTCGCCGGTCAGTGCCAGCGAGTATCCGACGGCCCACCAGATTATCCCGGCGACGGCCATGACGCCCAGGCACTGCGCCATGATGGAGGTCATACTCTGCTTCCTCAGCATGCCGCCGTAGAACAGCGCAATCGCCGGCGACATGATGAAGACCAGAAGCGTGCAGAACAGGATGAACACGGAAGAAATCGTGTTCACGGTGGAGTCGTCGATCGCCGCCGAGACCTCAGGGATCACGAAAACCGTGATAGCCATAAGGACAGCGAAACCGATCGCAGCCATTCCGATCATCCTCAAATCAAAGTCACTCTCCGATATTTGTTTCCCGATTCTGGGATGAATTAGACAAATGTCTAATCATATTTCAACATATCCGTAAAGTGACTATTTTTTGAAGCCGATTATGATGAAAACCATGTATTATTCAACCAATTTCCGATGATTTGGTTGGTAATAAGAAGATAAATTAGACATTTATCTATCATGACATTGATGTTCGAACAGATCGGTAGAAGAATGGGGAATGGAAGATGTTTGGACGACCCCCTTCCGGGGATCAGAGGAGGCTCTTGGCTTCCTCGGCGGTCATGTCCAGGGCTTTGAGCATGTACTCCAGAGCCTTCTTGCCGTAGGGGGCGCGGGCCTTAGGGTCCTCCATGATCTCGCCGTAGGTGGCCATGACGTTGTTGTAGTACTCGATGGCGAACTCGGAGTACAGGGACGCGGACATGGACTCGTCCATCTCTGCCGCCTCGCAGTACGCCTTCTCGGCCTCATCATATTTGTTCACGGAGATGCAGAACAGTCCGTACGACTGGTAATAGTCCACGCGGTCGCCGTCGAGCTCGATGGCCTTCTTGTAGGCGTCCATGATCTCCTGGGTGTCGACCTTGGCTCCGAACATGCCGGAAGCGTAGTTGCCGCACTCGGCCTTGTAGTACCAGACCTCGGCGTTGTCCGGGAGCTCTGCTGCGAGCTTCTTGAACGCCGTGTAAGCTTTCTTGAAATCGCCCTCGTCCATCGCCTTCATCGCATTGGCGATCTTCTTCTCGGGGGTAGCCTCTGCCATGAGGAGGCGGTTATCTTGAACCGCATATATATCCTTCCGACAATGCTTATAAACGGATGTCTGAATGGATTGTCATGGATGGTTGGATGAGAGCGCTGGATGGGGTGGATCTGGACGGGTTCGACCTGCGCGAGACGGCTCTGCCTGAATATGACGGACCGACCGTCTTGAAATGCCGCGAGCTATGCGAGGGAAACCTCTGCGGCAGATACGGGACCTGCTGGGCGTGCCCGCCGGGATTCGACGAGCACATGGACACGCTCTCCAGGGACTACACATCTGCGATCCTGATGAGTCGGACGTTCCCCTGCGATCCAAAGGACAGGGAGACGGTCGAGAGGCACAATGTCGAGATGAAGGCGGCCATGAGAAGGGCCATCGCAGCCTTGCGCGAGGCAGGCATCCGCTGCAGGGGGCTCGCGGACGGCGGATGCGACCTCTGCGGGAAGTGCGCCTATCCGGAGCCGTGCAGGCATCCCGACCTGCTCCTCCCCTCGATATCGGTCGTCGGGATCGACATGGAGTCATATCTGGCGACCCTCGGCGAGAGGTTCGAGTTCAGAGACGATGCCGTCACGTTCTACGGCGTGATCCTGTTCTCGGAATGACGTTTGCGACGGACCCTGGAGCGGACGTCCCCGGGCCCCGCCGACGTCGCGGTCGGATGGGGCCCACTTATAATGCACACGTGCACGCGCGACAAGCCTTTTAATGAATATCTCGGATAACCGCTCGAAGGTCTTGACGATGGACAGAGAAACCGTTGAGAGGGTCGCCCGTACGGCCCACATCAGACTCACAGAGGATGAGATCGAGAGGTACAGCGCCGATCTCGGCGAGATCCTCGGATACTTCGAGCTTCTTGACGAGGCTCCGGAATCGGACAAGCGCGGAATCAACCCCATCGAGGTCGCGGATGTCCTCAGGGACGACGAACCCCGCATGGATATCGACGCGGATGTCCTGCTCCGCGACATGGACACCTATGAGAGATACGTAAGGGGGCCGAGGCTGTCATGAGCATGAAATCCGTTCTTGAGAGTCTCGAGTCCGTGAACTCGAAGTACGGCATGTTCCACGACAGGACCCATGAGGTCGATCCCGGGGATGCGAAGTTCCTGTTCTCCGCCAAGGACAACCTCACCTCCAAGGACATGGAGACCTGCGCCGGATCGAGGATACTCGAGGGATACCGCCCCGCGTTCGATGCCACTGCCATCGCCAAGATGAGGGAGGCGGGAGGAATGCTCATCGGCAAGACGAACATGGACGAGTTCGGATTCGGGACGTTCTCCACCAACTCCGGATTCGAGATACCCAGGAACCCCTACGACCTGGAGAGAGCCTGCGGGGGCTCTTCCGGCGGCTCCGCATGCGCAGCGGCGGTGTTCGAGGACCACGTGTCGCTGGGAGTGTCCACGGGAGGATCCATCTGCTGTCCCGCTAGCTTCTGCGGGGTCTACGGGATCGCGCCGACCTACGGTCGCGTGTCCAGGTACGGTCTGATCGACTACGGAAACTCGCTGGACAAGATCGGTGTGCTCTCCGCCAAGGCCGGCGACCTCAGGAAGTACATCGGGATCATCGCGGGAAGGGACGAGAAGGACCCCACGTCCTGCGTTCAGCCCGAACTGAGGAACGAGGGCAGGAAGATGAAATCCGTCGCCGTCCCGAAGGAGGGCGTGGAG
>CAZLMR010000034.1:0-9429 GCA_964560575.1 uncultured Methanomassiliicoccales archaeon
GGCAGACCGAACCCAGAGACAATCGCGGAGCCCAGACGTGCCAACAGGAACAGCACGGCCAGTGCGATCAGCAACTGCAACAGGAATTCCATGTCACGACATGCCTGAACGTCCTATTTAATTGGGTGGGAGAGAAACGCCCGCCCGAAGGGACGTAATCCCTGCGGGCGGTAATGGGCCAGGACCCGGTTTTTCGGATGTGCATTCGTCTTCTTTCTCAGAACGAGAAGCAGACCTTCCAGCCGCTCCCGTGGACCTCCTGGGATCCGAAGGAGAACCTGACCGCGGTCCTGCTTCCGGTGATTGTCGCCGGAGTCTCCGCGGAGGCATCCGAGGCCTCCTGGGGTTCCGGCGTGATCACTGTCATCTCTTCTGTATTCTCGGGGAGGTCTATCGGTGCGGGCAGGGCGGCCACGACCGTTGCTGCCGGGATCGCCATGACCTCGGGCTCCGATTCGGGCTCCGGGATCGGCTCGGCTAGGACCTGATCGACCACCTTGGACACGACATCCCTGACCACGTCGTCGAGGATCTCCTCGAACGGGACCTCGGGCTCCGGGACGGGTTCTGACAGGACCTTGTCCACAACCTCGAGGACCACGCGCCTAACGATCCCGTCCAGTACCTCCTGGAACGGGACGGGCTCAGGCATGGCCAGCATGGCCACCGGAGCGCAGGGGGCGATCATCGCCCTCTCCTCGGCGGGTGCAGGGATCGACACAGGGTACTCGGGAATCTCGAGCGCGGGAGCCGTCTCTGCAGCGTCGAAGGGTCCGGCCCAGCATGCCTCCATGCCGTCGTCCGGGATCTGCTCGTCCGCGAACGTCGCATCGTCGTCAAGCCCGATCCCCGGCACAGCCAGGCGCATCAGGTCGAGGACCTCGTCCGTGACCTCCATCCATGGGATCTCGTCGTGTATGTATGCCTTGGCGAAGCGTCCCTCGGCTCCGTCATCCCTCATCGGGACGTCCGGGTCAACGAGCGCATCCTCGTATTCGAGTCCGGGGACCGTGATCAGCATCACGTCGCGGACCTTGTCCTGGACCGCGACCGGCTCGGTTTCGGGGATGGTGCGCTGACCCATCAGGCTAAAGGGTCGCGGAGCTCCTCCTTAGGCTCCACCTTCTCGGGCTCCACGTTCTGCAGAACCCCGTTGCTGAATCTGAAACGTACCGTCCTCGGACGCCTGACCACGGGATCGCTGAGACGCGGCAGGGCCTCCCCGTCCTCATCGAGTCCGACGAACTTGGAGACGGACTCCGCATCGACATCGGTGACCGCCGCCTCGTGAAGGGCGGGGGCCTCTACGACGCTGTCGGAGACCGCGGATTCGGACGACGGCGCTGATCCCTCCATCTCGATGCCCTCGATGGGCTCGAGGGGAGCGACCTCGACCGTTCCGGGAAGGCTCATGACCACGACGGGCTCCTCGACAGGGGCCTCTGCCGGCTCCTCGACAGGGACCTCGGCCGCAGGCGTCTCGATGGGCACCTCCTCGGTAACCTCCACGGGGACCTCAGCGACGACCGTCTCCTCGGGCTCCTCCCTGAACGCGACAACAGGCTCCTCCACGGGGACCTCGGTCTGAATCTCCTCGACCATAGGCTCGGTGGGGACCTCGACATCCTCCACGGGGACCTCCTCGATCTCCGGCTCGGACACCTCGACAGAAGCTTCGATGGGTGTCTCGGTCTGAATCTCCTCGACCATGGGGTCGACCTGGACCTCCATCAGACCGGTCGCGGGCTCCTCGACAGGCACCTCCGCGATCTCGTCCTGGTCCTCGTCGGCGAAGATCCAGTCGTAATCGTCATCGGAGGACTCCTCCGCGTCGTCAGCCACGGGGACCTCGGACTCCTCCGGATCTATGATGAAATCGGTCCTGGGGCTGCGGGCGACCTTGGCCAGGAACGAATGGTCTGGCTCCTCCGCGGGAGCCTCGTGGGCCTCCTCGGAGACCTCGTTGATTGTGATTTCGGGAACATCGGGCTCCTCTGCGACATCGGGGACCTCCACGGTGCCCTCGTCGTCTATGGTGATGAATCTGGCCGGTTCGACCTGCGGGGCCTCGCTGACCTCCTCGGCGATCTTCATGTTGGGCACCGGGTGCCTCTCGTTGGAAATGGGCTTCATCTTCCCGAGGAAAGAGGGGTCGATGGGCTTGGGCCTCACGGTCCCGTCCGCGGTAACCTCTCCCACTGTGGCATGATACTCCGTCTCCACGGTTGTCCCGCGGGGCACGTTGCTGAAGAGGTTCCTCATATCCTCGGCCTTGGCCTCCGCCTCGCCCACATCGAAGCAGGCGGCGGTGTTGTCGGTGGATCCCACGAAGTTGCCTCCGGTGGCCCTGACGATGACAGGCTCCCCGTCGTTGAAGAACGCCTTCTCCGGGACCCTGGAGATGAATATCTCCCCGCCGTCGTCCTCGAGGTTGTACTTCTCGTATCCGAAGTCGTCCAGCTCGCGGACCCCCTTGGAATACACGCTGGAATCCGACTTGCTGGAGAATATGCTCTGGAGCGTGTTGCCGATGTTCTTGGTGATATCGGAAAGGTGCTGACCCTTCCTCGCCTCCGTCCGGTCGCTGCTCTGCATCGACTGCAGACGGTTCCTCAGGCTCTTACGAGAGCCGTTGCTGTCGTTATCGCGTGAGCTGTCACTCATGCACATCCCATCCAACTGTGTATAGGTAGTAGAGATATTTAAAACGCGTTTAGAGGTGAAGGGGTGTTCAGTCCGACGCTCACGGCCTCATCCGCGGACGAACTTCACATAGTCCGCCTTCCCCTCGGCCTGGATCTCCTTGAGCATCCCAGTCAGTGTCTCCGCATCGCATGAAACGACCATGACCTCCAGACACTTGTGGTTCTGGAGGTGCGAATGCATCTGCGTCTTGATCACTGACTCGTGTCTGGCCTGTATCATGCTCATCCACGGGTCTGCATGGTTACCGCGGACGATCACGAGGACCCCCTCCACCGTTCCCTCCATGGCCTCCAGCTCCCTTATCTCCGCAAGGGCGGCGTTGATCGATGTGCGGACGGCCTCCGACCTTCCTGACAGCCCGTAAACCTTCTGTATCCTGTCGAGTGCGGCGAGATTCTCATCGTTCAGCGATATGCTCACTATCCCCATGGTACCACGTTAATAACTTCATCCCCTGCCATGCCATGATTGTTATTAACATATTCCGAATGTTTTAATAACATCCCGTCGAACACCGCCACATGGAAGCGGTAGCGACCTTCGCACTGTACTCGGTCCTCCTCCTGATCATATCCATGGCAGGGGCGATGCTGCCGAGAATCAAGAAGCTCAGCGACAAGCAGGCCCACCTGCTGATGGCTCTGAGCGCCGGGATCTTCCTCGGTCTCCTGTTCTTCCTCCTCATCCCGGAAGCGGTACACGAGTGCCAGGACGGCGGTTACGACATACATCAGATAATGTACGCCATCGTGGCCGGGTTCGTTCTGATCATGACCGTGGAGATGCTCCTGAAACACCGCCACATGGGTGGCTGCTCCTGCGAGTGCTGTCAGGACAACCACAACCACAAGATAACGTCCATGTCGTCTTTCGTGGGACTCTCGGTCCACGCGGCGTGCGACGGACTGGCCCTGGCGGCGACGTTCCTCGCCGGGGAGGAGGTCGGGCTTATCGCCACCGTCGGGATGTGCATCCACAAGTTCGTCGTGCTGTTCTCGCTGTCCACGACGATGATCCTCACCGACTTCTCCCAGAGGCAGGCGTTCATCAGACTGTTCGCGTTCTCGCTCATCACGCCTCTGGCGGGGATCGTGTTCTTCCTCGCCCTCAGCGGGATCGGGGACATCGAAGGCCTCACCGGGATACCCCTGGCGTTCGCCGCGGGATCGTTCCTGTACGTGTCCATGTGCGACATCCTGCCCGAGGCATATCACAGGAAGAAGCAGGACCTCGGATCCTACGCCCTGGTCATAATCGGGATCGTGCTGATCCTGGC
The DNA here is from genome assembly GCA_964560575.1 of uncultured Methanomassiliicoccales archaeon. Taxonomy (GTDB): domain Archaea; phylum Thermoplasmatota; class Thermoplasmata; order Methanomassiliicoccales; family Methanomethylophilaceae; genus Methanoprimaticola. The sequence goes on from CAZLMR010000034.1 coordinate 3,983, forward strand.
GTTCACGATACTGTTCCCCCATACCCATTGAAACACATCCCTATGGAGTGGCTCCAGCCTCTCCATAGAGATTCCTTCAAGATGCACGTTTCCTCATCCATAACATTTATCATGGGACCCCAGATGGCTTTTTATGATTGAAGAATCGGCACTATGGTACGTCTTCGCCGCCATAGTGATAGTGCTGCTCGCCGCCGATCTGTGGATCAACCGCAAGCCGCACCACATCCCCTTCAAAAGCGCTGTGAAGCAGATGTCGGTGTGGATAGGCGTGGCTCTCCTGTTCGGCGTGCTGCTGTTCATCGTCACCGGTGATTCCACCAAGACGATGGAGTACTACACCGCATACGCCATCGAGGAGGCGATGAGCATGGACAATCTGTTCGTGTTCATCATCATCTTCGCATACTTCGGGATCAAGGACGAGGACCAGCACCATGCGCTGTTCTACGGTGTCATCGGAGCCATCGTCTTCCGTGCCATATTCATCTTCGCCGGCGTCGAGCTCCTGAACAGGTTCGACTGGCTCCTTTACGTCTTCGGCATCATCCTGCTGATAGTGGCCCTGAAGACCACGTTCGGCAAGGACGACGACCAGAAGGAGAACGGGATCGCCAAGTTCATGAAGAACAGGTTCAACTACGTCGACGACGAGGCCAGCCGCGGGAAGATGTTCGCCCACGTCAACGGCAAGAGGGTCATCACCGTCCTGTTCCTGTGCGTCATCGTCATCGAGCTCACGGACATCGTGTTCGCCCTGGACTCCATACCTGCCGTCCTCGCGATCTCCACCGACACCCTCGTCATCTACACGTCCAACATCTTCGCTGTCATGGGTCTCAGGTCCCTGTTCTTCGTGATCCACGGCGGAATGCAGTCCCTCAGGTACCTCAAGTACGGTCTCGGGATCATCCTGCTGTTCGTCGCGTTCAAGCTCCTGGCCCACCACTTCATCGATATCCCCGTCCTGCTGTCCCTGGTCGTCATCGTCGGCGTCCTCGCAGTGACGGTCGTTGCCTCGGTGATGAAGAACAAGTCGGACGCCAAGAAGGCCCAATCACAATAACCCCCCACCCCTATCGGGCGGATGGGAATGCCTGTCCGCCCACCTTTCCCACTTCGGCACCCCTTTTATCCTATCCGCGCATACGTAACAGGCATGAAGCAGTGCATGGATTCGGAGAACCTCCACAGGAGGCTCAAAAAGATTTCGGGACAGATCGCGGCCATCGACCGCATGATCGATGAGGACGTCCCCTGTGAAGACATCATCGTGCAGGTTAACGCTGTCAAGAGCGCCATGCACAAGGTCGGTCAGATCATCATGGAAGGGCATATACAGCACTGCGTCCGCGACGGGATCGAGCACGGGGACCCGGAGAAGACGATCGCCGAATTCACAAAGGTCATCGAACAGTTCTCGAAGATCTGAGGAAGCACCCTTCTAGATACCCCCATAGGGTATTAATATGAATACCCCCTAGGGGTATTTAGAAGGTGGATAGCGTGTCCTTGGTGAAGGACGCCATACTCGATCAGAAGATACCGTTCGCTTGCATAATCATCGGAACCATCGCCCTGCTTGCTTCTTTCACTGCGGAATGGGCCTGGCCCATCGTCTTCGTTCCGATCCTCATCTGCGGCGTACCCATAATCTGGGGAGCCGTGGTGGGCGTCGTCAAGGAGCACGACATAACCGCCGACGTCCTCGTCTCGGTCGCGATAGTGGCATCGGTTCTCATCGGCGAGTACGACGCGGCCGCCGAGATCGCCATCATCATGCAGATCGGAGGGTTCCTGGAGGAGGCGACGGTCAACCACGCCAACGCCAGCATCATGAGGCTCGTCAGCATGAGGCCGTCGACGGCCAGGGTCGTCACCGACGGGTCCGAGAGGACCGTCCAGGTGGAGGATGTCAGGATGGACGACACGGTCCGCGTCGTCCCGGGAGAGATCGTCCCCGTCGACGGGGTAGTCATCAGCGGGAACACGTCCGTGAACAACTCCATACTCACAGGCGAATACGTGCCGATCGACATCGGTCCGGGGGACAGGGTGTCCTCGGGGACGGTCAACATGTACGGCTCCGTGGACATCCGCGTCGACCGCGTGGGCGACGACAGCACCATATCCAGGATGACCAGGATAATCGAGAATGCTGACGCCGGGAAGTCCAAGGTGGTCCGCACCGCGGACAGGTGGGCGGTCTACATCGTGGTCATCGCCTTCGCCGTCTCGATACTCGCATATCTGGCCTTCCAGGACATCTACCGTTCCGTCACCGTGCTTGTGGTGTTCTGCCCCTGCGCGCTTATCCTCGCCACCCCGACCGCCATAATGGCCGCAGCCGGGAACATGTCGAAGAGGGGGATACTGGTGAAGGACGGAGGCGCCGTGGAGAGGATGGCCTCGGTGGACACGCTGCTCATGGACAAGACGGGCACCGTCACCACGGGGAACATAGTGTGCCACGGCTTCACATCAACTCATGACGCAACCGATGCGGAGATTGTCGCCCAGACGGTAGCCGCTGTCGAATCCCGCTCAGAGCATCCGCTGGGGAAGGCCATAACGGCCGCACACCAGGGCCCTGTCGACGATGTCACCGACTTCGAGTACATCCCCGGCAGGGGTGTGACCGGCATCGTGAACGGGATGCGCATCACCGCGGGGAACGAATCCCTAATGGCGGACAGATGTCTCGAGAACCTGGAGAGGACGTTGGAGGAGTGCGAGAGGATCAGGGAGGAGGGATTCGCCGTCGTCCTCGCCGGGATCGACGGCGTCACTGTCGGATACGCCAGGCTTTCCGACACCCTCAAGGAGGAGTCCGTGGAGGCCGTCGCCGACATGAGGCATCTGGGCATCAGGACGATAATGCTCACCGGGGATGATCACAGGGTCGCCAGGAAGATGACCGACGAGCTCGGGATGGATGACGTGGTCTGGGAATGCCTGCCCGAGGACAAGCTCAGGACGGTGACCCTCGTCGAGGAGTCCGGAAGCGCCTGCATGGTCGGGGACGGCATAAACGATGCGCCGGCCCTGAAGAGGGCGGATGTGGGCATAGCCATGGGAGGGATCGGCAACGAGATGGCCACCGAATCGGCGGACATCGTGTTCGTCGATGACGACATCTCCAAGCTGGGAGGCGTCGTTAGGCTCAGCAGGAGGACTCTGCTCACCATCAAGGCGGGCATCACATTCTCCATCGTCCTGAACTCCATCGCCATGATCATGGCGGTGTTCGGACTCATGGGACCCATCGCGGGTGCGCTGGTCCACAACATAGGGTCCGTCATCGTGATCATCATGGCGGCGCTGCTGCTCAGATACGACTGCTGGACCATGGAAGGTCCGTCGGAATCCGGCTCGATGGTTCCGAACCCCTCCGTATGAGGTTAATGTCATTCGACGAATGCCGATTTTGGCATCCGTCGATTGACAACCTTTTATATCATGTCCGTAATCACAGCCGCATGGCCGACGAGATTCAGCCGACCAAGAAAGCCAACCCGGCCCCCCTGGGGCTGCTCGGGTTCGGTATGACCACTGTTCTGCTCTCCCTGCACAACGCGGATGTGCTGGCATTAGACGGTGTGACCCTTGCCATGGGCATATTCGTCGGAGGACTGGCACAGGTCCTGGCAGGGATCATGGAATACAGGAACGGCAACACGTTCGGGACCGTCGCGTTCACCCTCTACGGGATGTTCTGGCTCACCTTCGTCGCGACGCATGCGGGCATCGAGGGGATGTCCGGGAGCGGCGACACGCTCGGCACCTGGCTCCTGCTCTGGGGGATCCTGACCCTGTTCCTGTTCATTGGCACGCTCAAGGGCAGGAAATCCCTCATGTTCGTGTTCGCCACTCTGACCATCACGTTCTTCCTGCTGTCCGCCGGGAACCTCGGCGCTGTCGACGGCCTCGTCATGGCGGGAGGCGCCGTCGGGGTGATCTGCGGACTGGCGGCCATGTACACCGCGTTCGCGGAGGTCCTGGCCGAACAGCACGGAAGGGAGATCCTCCCGTTCTGACCCACCAGAAGAAACGCCCTTCGGGCACCTTTCCCCTTCTCATCCCTTGTTGTCAGCGGACTCCGCCTTGGCTATCGCGGCCATGGCGTTCAGGCTGCGGGGGTAACCCACGTAGGGAAGGCACTGTGAGACCACCCTCCTCAGGAAATCCGCATCGTTCCCGACGTTCATGTTCCCACGGGTGTGCGCCTCCAGCTGAGGTTCGCATCCTCCCTGTGCCATGAGCAGGCAGAATGTGACCATCTCGCGCTGTGCCAGGGTGAGTCCTTCGCGTGTGTAGTAGTCGCCGAAGCAGTTGCCCGCCAGCCAGCGGTTCACGTGCCCCGACCTCCACATGCCCCTCATCATCTCGCCGAAGGCGGCGACCTGCACCGCCTCGCCGGCCGATACCCTGTCCTCGCGAGACACGGTCCCTCCGGACGGGAGCGGGAGCTGTACCCCCTCCTCCGACATCACCCTGTCCATCGCCTCGACGAACGGCATCGCCCTTCCGATGCCGACATACGCCGTTGACTGGTAGACCGCCTCCCTGACTGCCACGGGGGAGAGCCCTCTTCTGAGCTCCGAGCGCAGGACGGCCTCGAACGCCGAGACCCCCTGGCATCCGATCAGGGCGGCGAGCACCGCTATCCCCCTGTCCTCCTCTCCGAGGGTCTAGCCCTCCTCGTTCTCCACCTCGTCCAGGAAACCCGAGACGATCTCTGCGTACTCCGGATCCCTTCCGCTGAAAATGCTGCAATCCATGTGATCACCTCGGATCATCTGTTCCAAACCTGTTTCCTGCCGACGGCATCAGGGGTGTTCTGGGCCATCACCCCGACTATGCGGTGCGGCACGTACGGTTCCTCCAGGAACCCTATGTCATCGTCGGACAGCCTCAGGTCCGCGGCGGAGGCCGCGTCCGCCATCTGCCCCGGAGACGTCGCCCCCTCGCGCGACCGGTGATGAGATCAGACCTCGTCCTTGCGCCTGCCGATGGTCAGCAGGTGTATCGTCACGACCGCGCAGACTATCAGCAGCATGGCCCTGAGCCAGAGCGCGTCCAGAAGGGTCACGGACACCGCCATCACGACCCACACCATGGCTATCGCCCTGACGCGCGTGCGGCGCGAGATCGTCCCGCCCTCCTTGTACGCTTTCAGGTACTCGCCGAAATACGGACTGTCGCGGATCTTGGCGTACATCCTGGGATTCGCTGAGAAACAGAAGGCGGCGGCGATGACGAAGGGCGTCGTGGGGAGGATGGGCAGGAACACTCCGAGGAAACCGAGTGCCAACAGCACAGCGCCCAGGGCCTCCATAGCCCTCGTCCTCAACGTCACGCCACGGTCCATGTGAATACCGACAAGGCCCGAGACTACCGCTCGAGCCGCTATGAGATGAATTTGAAGATGGAAAAAAGAGATGAGT
>CAZLMR010000035.1:0-9319 GCA_964560575.1 uncultured Methanomassiliicoccales archaeon
AATGGATTCGAGGTCCCCACAGGCAAGGAGTTCGGTGGATGGATCGTCAACGACGTCGGTGAACCCGTAGCCGCAGGCACGACCATCGAGATCACCGGCAACATGACTATCACGGCCGTCTGGAACGATTCCGGAGAGCCGACCCAGACGACGGTCAGCTTCGTGGCGGATGGGAATGGATCCTTCGAGATCACCCCCGAAGGTCCCGTGACCGTCGATGTGGGCACATCCATCATCGCGAACGGGGACACCCTCAGGATCGGTGGATACACTATAACCGCCAAAGCTGGAGAGAACCACGAGTTCTCCCGTTGGGAGTACTCCGGGACCTCTGTCACAGAGAACATGACCATCACGGCCGTGTTCACCGAGATGACCGGAACCACGTACTATGACGTGACCGTCAACCAGGTCACCGGCGGAACGGCCGCTGCCAATCCCGCAAGAGCCGAGGCTGGCACCACCGTCGACCTGTCGGTCGACCTCGATGAGGGATACGTCCTGACCGGATGGAAAGTCATCTCCGGAGACATCACGATAGCGAACAACTCCTTCGTGATGCCCGCCTCGGACGTCACCGTCGAACCCGTGATCGAGGAGATCACCATCCCGGTGACCGGTGTCACCGTCAGCGGCGCTGAAACCGCCATCGAGGGCACCACTGGACAGTACACCGCGACCGTCCTTCCCGAGGACGCCACCCACGGGGACATCGTCTGGTCCGTCGACGACGAATCCGTCGCCACCGTCGACCAGAACGGAAAGGTCAGGTTCCTGACCCCCGGCCCGGTCACCATCACAGCAACCGCCGGAGGTGTCTCAGGGTCCATAACCGTCGAAGTTTCCGAAAGGTCGCCCGAGAGCATCTCCGCCGTCGTGGGCGTCTACGACGAGGGTGACACGTTCCACTGGGATGATGTGACCGTCACCGTCCACTACGACAACGGACAGTCCGAGACCATCACTGACGGATTCACCGTCGATCTGGCCGATGGCGCACTCCTGGACACCCCCGGGACCATCGAGACCACAGTCCATTACAACGATATGGATTGCATCCTCGAGGTCACCGTCAGGGCTCCCGGACAGGTCGCCATCACCGTCAACGTGGTCGGCGGCGGCCTCTTCGGAGGCGCCGTCCTGTACTGGGGTGACGAAAGCAGGACCATCACCAACTACGGAACCATCCTAGTCGACGAGGGCACCCAGGTGACCCTCTCCTACTACGGTCTGTCCGCACCCACCGTCACGGTGGACGGACAGTTCATCGAAGGTGACTACACCTTCCCCGCAGTCAAGGACATGACCTTCATGGTCGTGTTCCCCACGGACGACGATGACGATGACGAGCCCGTCAACCCCTCCACGCCCGTGCAGGACGGGGACGACGACTCCACCACATACATCGTCGCCATCGCAGCAGCCGCAGTCGTGGCCATCCTGGCCGCGCTGATCCTGATGCAGACGAGGAAGAGCTGAGAATCTGAAAACAAGGGCTGAACGCATCGACGAACTGAGAACATCTGCTCCGCGTTGAGTGAAGCGCAGTCCAACGAAACCTGAACAGCAAACGCGGGTCCCGGAGTTAAGGGGCCGGGACCCCGAATTCCTTCTCAGACGATCATATCACCATCAGGTAATGGCCCATTTCCTGCATATTCTGTTCATCCCGGGTTCCGTTCATCTTTTTTCTATGGTCGGTGAACGAGGCCGTGACACTCGGTTCCCAAAGCCGTGCCAGTTTCCTGGTACGGTGAAGGCGATCTGATGACATCCGGGAACCGATCGCATCGGATTATTCAGAGAAGATATGGGCCGGGGCGCCTTCCTTAGGCCGCCCCGGTGAAAAGGTGTTGGAATCAGCTTCTGCGCAGTCCGATGATAAGTGCGACGGTCGCTGCGGCGGTCAGCACCCCGAGGATGACCACGATGACCGTCTCGGCCGTGCTCATTCCGTCGGATCCGTCCTCGATGACGACGGACGGCGGGGTGACGATCGGGTCGTCGTCGCCTCCGGGGATGATCGTCACGTTAGGGAAGTCGGGCTCAGAGGGCTCGTCGGGATCCATGGGGGTGCTAAGAGGCTCGATGTCCACCATGTACACCGAGAGGTGTGAGGTCTCGAACGTCAGCTCCCCGTTCAGGTAGTACGTCTTCATCTCGGTGGTCGCACCGTCCTCGGCGACGTAAAGGACCCTGGCTGTGTCGGGGTCCATGCCGGCCGGCGCCTCGTAGGGCACGGTGATGACGGCGTTGGAGAATCTGATGCCGGCCGTGATGTCGAAGCTGTACGCGTCGCCTATTGCCGATTGCTGAGCATCGTTGAGGGTCGGTTCGCCGCTGACGGTGATCGATGCTCCGTCCCCGTCGGATGTGATGCCGTCGAATTCCACGGTGAATCCTTCTGACAAGACCTCCAGCGACGCGCCCGCGCTGGCGATGGCGCTCACGGACTCCGCGGACAGGTCCAGCTGTCCGTCGGCGGAGATGCTGACCGCCCTGTCAGTCTCAGCGAAGGATGACATCTGTTTTGTGGCGATGGAGACCATCCTGTCGATATCCTCGTTTTTGGCGATTTCGGTGACCGCCTCCCCGTCGACGACGGATGTGGTCACGCTGATGCCGCCGACCTCGGTGGTCATGCCGGTCAGGCTGCCGTTCGGATCCCTGATGGAGGTCACTGTGGTTGTGACGGTGTTGCCTTCGGCATCCGTCTCCTCGAAGGTCTCGGTGGTGGTCGTGGGACCGTCCCCGCCGGTCTCGGTCCGGCTGGTTCCCACTATGAGGCCGTCGGCTCCCTCGGCGAGGGCGTAGCCCTCCCCGACGGCGAAGTCGGACGCCTCCGCATCTCCGGCCACGATGGCGTATCCGGGCTTCGCGGGGAATGACAGGGTCACCGGCTCGGCAGGGTCGAAGCCGTCGCCTGCTGTGATGGATATCCCCGAGTCGCCGTCCCCGTCGAGGAACACCTCTCCGGAGATCGTCGGGGAGCCGGACATGGTGAACACGGGCGCGCGGATGGCGCCGTCGGTGTATCCGATCCAGACCGCGTCGCCGTCCCCGCCGGCTGTGTTATCGGATATGGTCCCTCCCGAGACCGTCAGGGTGTTGGCCATGTTGGTGGTGCGGTTGTGGTAGTCGAGGATCGCGCCTCCGTCCGCGGCAGCGGTGTTACCGGTGATGGAGCCGCCGGCGATCGTCACTGTCGCGGCGCCCTGGCTGTTGCTCTCGGCGTAGATTGCGCCTCCGCCCGGGAGGGCGGAGTTGGGTCCGTGGATGGTGTCCATGGTCGTCCCAGTGGATGAGTTCCCTGAGATGATTGTCCCGTTGACGATGAGCGTGGCCCCCAGGTTGCACACGGCCCCTCCGCTCGCAGAGGTCGTGTTGCCGGAGATGGTGCCGCCATTGAGGGTCGCCTTCGCTCCGGAGCGGATGTATATCGCCCCACCGTCGGAATCGGACCTGTTGCCGGTGATCTCCCCACCGTTCATGGTGAACGCCGATCCGCCGTTGACCATGGTCACGGCTGTGAACCCGTTGTCCCTGAGGATCGTACCGTCCTCCATGGTCACCTTCCCCTGCTGGGAATGGATGAGCGCACCTTCCGCGACGTACTTCATGCCGTCGATGGTGGTGTTCCTGACCGTCAGCTCCGCTCCGTACATGACGTACAGGATCCTTCCGGTGTATCCTTCCGCCCTTTGGAGGTTCGCATCCTCCAGGACGTAGGGAGACATGGCCTTCGTGATCTCTATCTCGCCGCATACGATGATGGGCTTGTCCCCGGCCAGCTCCCTGGCCCTGTCGAGGCTCTTCACCGCCGTGTCGGCGGTCAGACCGTAGTTCGAGTCGCTCCCGTTGTCCGGGTCGAGGTGGATCGTTTCGAACTCCGGCATATCCTGGATAGTGAGTCCCTCCTCCGAGGCCACGACCATGTATCCGTCGGCGGTGAACGCCGAGGCGTCGGTCGTCCCGACGGCGAAGGTGTACGCGGGCATCTCGGGGAATGAAATGGAAATCGCATCGGCGGGTCCGAATCCCTCCGTGACGGAGATCTGCACCCCTGCCGTTCCGGTGCCGTACAGGAACACATCGCCTGAGATGTTCGGGGCTCCGGACATCCTCAGAGCGGGGATGTGTAGCGCATCCTCATCATGCCCTATCCAGACGGCATCGCCGTCCCTGTCGGCTGTGTTGTCTGTGATGGTTCCGCTGGAGATGTCCAGGATCGTCTCCTGCTTGCTTCCGTACTTGTATCCGTTGAAGACGAGGATGGCTCCCCCGTCGGTCGAGGACGTGTTGTCAGTGATGGTTCCGCCGGTGACGGTGACCTGCGCCTTCCCCTGCTTGCAGGTCTCGGCGTAGATCGCACCCCCTCCGGGGAGCTGGGAGTTGGTCCCGAGGATGGTGTCGATCGTCGTCCCAGTGGAGGAGTTGTCGGAGATTTCCCCTCCGTTCATCGTGAGTCTGGCACCGATGAGTGCGATGGCTCCACCGCTTGCGGAGGTGGTGTTGCCGGAGATGCTTCCTCCGTTCATCTTCATCCTCCCGCCGTAGATGTGGACCGCTCCCCCATCCGAATCCGACGCGTTGTTGGAGATCTCCCCTCCGTTCATGGTCAGGACGGAGCCGCTGTTGGCCAGTGTGACGGCGGTGAACCCGTTATTCCTCAGGACGGTACCGTTCTCGATGGTGACCTTCCCCTGCTGGGTGTGGATCAGCGCACCCTCGGCTTCGTAGCCCATACCGTCGATGGTCGTGTTCCTGATTGTCAGCTCAGCTCCGTACATTACGTACAGTATCCTTCCGGTGTATCCGTCCGCTCTCTGGAGATTGGCATCCTCAAGGACGTAAGGGGACATCGCCTTCGTGATCTCTATCTCGCCGCATACGACGATGATCTTGTCACCGGCGATCTGTCTGGCTCTGTCGAGGCTCGCTACGGCGGTCTCGATGGTGAGTCCGTAGTTCGAGTCGCTTCCGTTTTCGGGGTCGAGGTAAATCCTGTCGAACTCCGGTATCTCATGCACGGTCAGGCCGTCCTCTGTCGCGACGACCATGTATCCGTCGGCGGTGAAATCCGAAGCGTCGGTCGTTCCGACCGCGAAGTCATAGGTGGGGATCTCAGAGAAGGAGATCTCGACAGTGCCAGACGGCTCGAATCCCTCTCCGACAGATATCTGGACTCCGGATGCTCCTGTTCCGTGAAGGAACACATCGCCGGAGATGCCAGGGGTCCCGGACATCCTCAGTGCGGGGATGTGGAGGGCGTCCTCATCATACCCTATCCAGACGGCATTGCCGTTCCCGTCGGTTGTGTTGTCCGTTATAGTTCCGCCGGAGATGTCCACCCATGTCTCCTGCTTGTTTCCGTACTTGTATCCGTTGAAGACGAGGATCGCCCCTCCGTCTGCAGACGAGGTGTTTTCGCTGATGGTTCCTCCGGTGATGGTGACCTGAGCCTTCCCCTGTTTGCAGGTCTCGGCGTAGATCGCGCCTCCTCCGGGGAGCTGGGAGTTCGTCCCGAGGATGGTGTCGACGACGGTGCCGGTAGAGTCGTTGCCGGTAATCTCCCCGTCGTTCATGACGAGCCTCGCGCCTATCAGGGCGACGGCCTCCCCCCGCTGGCGGAGGTGGTGTTATCGGCGATCCTCCCGCCGTTCATTTCCATCCTCCCGCCGTAGATGTGGACCGCCCCTCCGTCGGAATCGGACCTGTTGCCGGTGATCTCCCCGCCGTTCATGACCAGGACGGAACCGTTGTTGGCCAGTGTGACGGCGGTGAACCCGTTGTCCATGAGGACTGTACCATCCTCCAAGGTCACCTTACCCTGCTGGGTGTGGATCAGTGACCTTTCGGCTTCGTAGCCCATCCCGTCGATGGTCGTGTCCTGATCGTCAGCTCGGCGCCGTTCATTACGTAGATGAGCCTTCCCGTGTATCCCTCCGCCCTCTGGAGGTTTGCGTCCTCCAGGACGTAGGGCGACATGGCCCTGGTGATCTCGATCTCCCCGCAGACGACGATGGCCCCGTCGCCGGCGAGCTCCCTAGCCCTGTCAAGGGTCCTCACCGCAGTGTCCGCGGTAAGTCCATCGTTCGAATCGTCCCCGTCCACGGGGTCGATGTGTATCCCGGAGGCCGCGTCCGCGGTCCCGGAGGAACCGTCCCCGGTCGCCTGCACCGCATCCGCCCACGTCAGGGTCAGCGCCCCGGCGGAGAGCAGGATGACGACGGTGCACAGCAGGACCAGGGCCCTTCTGTCTGTCATCATATGTCGTGCTCCTTGTGTTGGAATCGAAAAGATGGTTGGATGACGTAGGCGCGTCTGGATTATTTTCCTGCCCGACATAGAGTACGGAGGTCTCCGGGGGAACGGGAGGGATGCATCCGATACGGATCATCCGGACCGCATCCGTATCCGTGCGACGTTTCCGATGTCAGGGACGGTCCTGGACCGTCCCACTTCGGAGTGAGGACAGACGATTCCCGTGAACAACCTTCATATCCCCTCACCCGATGCACTCAAGGGGATTCCAATGGATGCGAGGACAGATGCCATAGTGAGGTTCCAGCGTGTGATCGTGCAGGAGATACTGGGTGAGATACCCGAGAGGGACATCGCCCTGGAATCGACCGACGTCTGCGACATGATCTGGGAGTGCGCCGGGAAGCTCGCCTCCATAGCCTTCGAGGGTCCCGGGGACAACGACCCGGATTTCGAGAGGATGGCCTGCGACTCCGTATCCCTGTACTCGCTCGCCGTCTCCGCGGTCAGGTGGGACATCTGCGACCTGTCTAAGGAGGATCCGATGTACAAGGGACAGATCCTGATGAGGATGATGTCCGAGACCCAGAGGGCGTCCTACCAGGTCAGGACCCTGTCCGGGGAGTTCAGGCTCACGCCGTTCCGCGCCCCGGAGATCGTGAACTACCGCAGGCACTGCCACGGCGGAAGGGTGGACTTCGAGGAGTGGCTATCGGAGACCGGGGACAGGGAGTGGGTCGAGAACCTGTGGGCGATAGTGCAGCATCCTTAACGGACTTAACGCCGTTACATCAAAAGGCGATTACTTTATATCGTCCCAGTGAGCAACCGGGGTTATGATCTTCGTCTTCTCCGGAACCGGGAACTCATATTCAGTCGCCAGCCGCATCTCCGACGCACTGGGGATCAAGATGGTGGACCTCGCGGCCGCCGTCAGGTACAAGCGCTACGGCTATGACGCCGGAGGCGAGGACATAGGCTTCGTGTTCCCCACGTACTACTACGGCCTCCCCCGCATGGTCGCCGAGCTGGCGGAGAACATCGTCGTCAGGAACCCCGGCAGGGTGTTCTGCGTTGCCACCTGCGGCGAGGAATCCGGGGGAGCATGCGAGATGCTGGCGGAGAAGCTATCCGGCAGGCTCAAGGTCGATGCCTGCTACGACGTGGTCATGCCCGACAACTCCATCTTCGCCTTCGAGCCCCCGACCCCCGAGCAGGAGAGGGAGGTCCTGGAGGCATCCGACAGGAGGGTGGAGGAGATCATCGCATCCCTCAAGAGGGGGGACACCGGCGACTTCTGCGAGCACAAGGGCGACAAGGACTGGCGCGAGATCTACCCTATGTACGAGGAGCAGCGTCTGACCGAGCCGTTCAGTCTCACCGACGCCTGCATCGAGTGCAGGCTCTGCGAGGAGATCTGTCCCGAGCAGGTCATCAAGGTCTACCACCGCAAGCCTGTGTGGGACGAGGAGAAGTGCTCCCTGTGCATGGGATGCCTGGAGCTGTGCCCCAAGGACGCCATAGAGTACGGCGACGCCACCGTCGGCCGCCGCAGGTTCTTCAACAAGGTGTACTACGAGAGGAGCATCGGGATACCGCTGAAGTACTGATCACGGTGCGGGCTCGCCCGCACCCATCAGTCCTCCACGACCTCGGAGACGATCGTCGGCGTCTTTCCCGAGAAGGCTATTCCGTACAGCACGGTCCTGCCGCTCATCCCGTGGGTGTAGTCGTTCCTCTTGATCTGGTCGAGGGCCTCTTCCGCCAGTTCGGTCATCCGTTCGGCGGACGCGGGATCCCGTCCGGATCTCTTGATCTCCATCACTATGTTCGGTCCGTTCCCGCGGGTTCTCCTCAGTCTGATGTCATGGTATCCCTGACCCGATTCGAAGTCGGCGGTCAGCTCGTAGTTTCCGAAGAGATTCATCAGAAGTCCGGCGATGAACGCCTGATACGAATGTTCGTTGTCGAGGACCCTGCAGCTGATCGCGTTCTCGAGAAGCTCCTTCAAGCGGCTCTCCATCATCGGGACGTCATTGCCGAGGATGGCCCTGGCGAGTCCGCGGATGGAGTCTGACATCCCGTTCACGCCGATCCTGTCGATGATGGTGTCCGCGAAGACGACATACATCTCGCGGTTGGGTATGCATAGGCAGTTGTCGGTTCTGCCATGGCCCTTTGTGAGGTATCCTGAGAATGCAAGGACGCTGTACACACCCTTCCCAAGGTCGCTGATGTCTGCGAAGGTGACATCCGGTCTTATGTCGGATATGACTCCTTTTCCGGAACCGAGGCATATGAGGTTGTCATATGTCTCACCATCGGGGATTGCGAGCAGATCCGATATTATGCTGTTGCCGCTCGTTCCGGCCCAGTATGTCCCGGGAACGAATCCGGAGCTCACGTACATCAGCACGCTCCACGGATTGTAGATGTTGGCATTCCCGAAGCGGTAACCGTCGTACCATTCCTTCGCCTCGTCGTATCTCTCGGGATGGCCGAAGTCGGCGCACATACTCTCCACCTCGGAGGGGGTGAATCCGAACATCTCGTCGGCATCGGTGCTCAGGATGTTGTTCACTTTCAGATTGTTGAATCCGGAGAATATGCTCTCCTTGGCGATCTGCATGACTCCGGTGACAACGCCTAGTTTGAGCGAATCATTCCCCTTCAGAGCCGATGTAAGGAATTCTCTGAGGAAATTGAGGATATCGTGTTTATGGGGTTTGCTGTATGTTTCGTTGAGTATGTTGTCGTATTCGTCTATCAGGACGATGACCTTCTGCTTGTGATGCGATTCCAGCATTGCCATCAGATTGCTCAGGGAATCCGTCAGGACTCCTTCGCTGGCGCCCAGATTCAACACTGAATTGAATCTGTCCTTTCTGAAACCCGGCACATCATCTGATTCGAGGAGTTCCAGATGATTGCCGAGAAGATTGGACATCCTTATGCAGAACTTCTCTAGAAACATCTCGTAGCTGTTTGCTGTTATTCCCTTCAGGTCCAACAGGATTACCGGATGCGAGTTCTTCTCCGGGTCGTCCTGGCGGAT
>CAZLMR010000036.1:0-9162 GCA_964560575.1 uncultured Methanomassiliicoccales archaeon
CCAGGAAGGACGGAGTGCTCGTCCTCCCGCCGTTCAGCCCGTTCTCCTCCGGCAACGACCTGGTGCTCGACAAGGAGTGCGTCATGGCTCCCGCCCTCAAGAACTCCGACTTCGCTTCCGCGGAGATCTACGGTGTCACCGACATGGGACTCATGGACCTGGGGACCCTCAGGGACCTCTCCGACGTGGTCCTCTGAACGGACCTAAACCCGTGTTTTTCCTCCTTATTACGCGCGCGAAATAATACAAAGTGGTCCATTAAAATATGAGAAAGGCATTTGCTCATCAAGGAGAAATCAAAATGACAATGACTCCTAGAGACAGAGTACTCGCTGCTATGAAACAGGAATCCCTGGACAGGCCCGCAGTCGCCATCTTCACCCGGTCCGCTACCCTCGGACAGATGGAGAAAGTCGGTGCCGCCTGGCCCGAGGCCCACAAGGACGCCGAGATCATGGCCAAGCTGGGTGCCGCCCAGGCCGATGTCTTCGGATACGAGTGCGTCAGGGCTCCCTTCTGCCTGACCGCTGAGTCCGAGAGGCTCGGCGCCAAGGTCCAGGTTGACAAGAAGGACGCCTCCCCCATGATCAAGGGACACCCCTTCAAGTTCGACCCCATGACCGGAGAGTACGATGACCCCGCCAACCTGATGGCCCCCGAGGAGTTCATCCAGGGCGGCAGGCCCGCCGAGGCCATCAAGGCCATGGAGATCCTCGCCAAGTCCCACGGAGAGAACTACGCCGTTGTCGCTGGAAACACCGGACCCTTCACCCTCACCGGAAACCTCGTCAACACCGAGAACATGATCTTCGGAATGATGATGGCCCCAGAGGAGGTCGACAAGTGGGTCGACGCCGTCACCCCCATCGTCACCGCCTACACCAACGCCCTCATGGACGCTGGTGCCGATGTCGTTCAGTGCTCCGAGCCTTCCGGATCCACCGACATGCTCGCCCCCGACATGTTCGAGGAGGCCACCGGTCGCCACATCAGGGTCTGCCTGAAGCCCAGGGCCGACAAGTACACCGTTCTCCACATCTGCGGAGACACCTACCCCATCCTCGACCAGATGGACGAGACCGGAGTCTCCGGACTGTCCATCGAGGAGAAGGTCGAGCCCGAGAAGGCCGTCGAGAAGGTCGGACACAAGACCGCCCTCGTCGGAAACGTCGGATCCGTCAGGCCCCTGTTCCAGGGAACCCCCGAGGAGACCGCGGCTGCCGCCAAGAGGTCCGCTGCTGCTGGATTCAACGTCATCTCCTCCGGATGCGGAATCGCCGTCGCCACCCCTGACGCCAACATGGCCGCCATGGTCAAGGCCATCAAGGAACTGGCATAAGCGTATAGCAGTAACCCAAACCCTTTACCCCTTCGGGGGGATTCTCTTCTCCGACAAAATTTGAAGATTCCCGGATACGGTAGGCTCCGCTACCGCATCTGGATGGTATCCGGGAACCGATGGTCAGAACTCGGATCTCATCAGCTCCAGGAGCATGCCGGCCGCGGCAGAGGGCGTTCTGTCCTTCTTCCACACAACATGAAGGGAGGTCTCCAGTTCGGGTGACAGCGGCCTGAAGCACAGTCCGCTCCCAGGGAGGGTGCAGACCAGTCTGTCGAAGATCAGCATGTAGCCGATGCCCTCCCTCACCATGACCCCTCCGTTGTATGCCAGGTTGAACATCGCGACCACATCCATGCTGGCCGCACGGTCGCCGAGCAGACCAACCTCCAGGAACTCATCTCCGGCGCGATGGTGTTCCTCGTACTCGCCGTGATGGCCATCGTGGTCAGGCAGCGTATGTTGGGGGGGCGGATCCGACTAGCACATCCCCTGTGGAAGCATCGGGAGAACCGGGTTCCCTCCGGGGATGAAAAGAGATGATACCGGCATCCCCACGACCCGGGGATGCCGGCCCGACCGCAAGGTCGGAATCAGGGGTTTCAATCCTTCATCAGGGTGTACAGGACGGCCTTCTGGGCGTGGAGCCTGTTCTCGGCCTGGTCGAAGACCACGCTGTGGGAGCCCTCGATGACCTCGTTCGTGATCTCCTGTCCCCTGTGTGCGGGGAGGCAGTGCATCACGATGCATGTGGGCTTGGCGATGGACAGCAGCTGATCGTTGATCTGGTACGCCTGGAACAGCTTGATGGCATCCTCCTCGGAGGTCTTGTCACCCATGGAGATCCATGTGTCGGTGTACAGGACATCCGCATCGACGCATGCCTCCTGGGGGTCGTGGGATGCGATGATCTGGGATCCGTTGGCCTCCGCGATCTTCGACGCCTTCCACATGATCTCAGCGTTGGGCATGCGAACGGCGGGACAGCATGCGACCATGTCGATCCCCATGATGGCGCAGGCATACAGCAGGGAGTTGCACACGTTGTTGCCGTCTCCGAGGTAGACGAGCTTCTTGCCGCGGAACCCGCCGAGCTTCTCCTTGATGGTGACCATGTCGGCGAGGGCCTGGCAGGGGTGCTCCAGGTTGTCCAGTCCGCTGATGACGGGGACGGTGGCCCACTCCCCGAACTTGTCCATCATCTTGTAGTCGAACGCCCTGTACATGATCCCGTGGACGAAGCGGCTCATGACCCTGGCGGTGTCCTCCACTGTCTCGCTGTGGACACCCATCTGCATCTTGGACTCGTCGATGTACAGTGCGTGTCCGCCGAGCTCGGTGATCGCGACGTCGAAGGAAATCCTGGTGCGGGTGCTGGGCTTCTCGAATATCATGGCGAGCGTCTTCCCCTTGAGGGGGTCGCCGTGGTGGCCGCGCTCCGCCTTCAGCTTGATCGCGAGGTCGACGAGTGCAGGCCACTCGTCCTGCATATCGGAAACTGAAATGAGGTCTCTTTTTGCCATGAATCGGCATTCGGAGAATGGTATTTCACTATTATGTGCAACAATGGACAATCGACAATCAGGTTGTCCGTATCACGACAGGGGGTTCATCTCTTGACGATGATGCACACGATGTCCTCGTCGGCGACGACATGGTCCATACCGACGGTCTGCCCGGGGAACTTGGCGCTCTTACCCCATATCATGGCGTAGCGGAAGTTGTTCCTGAAATCCCTGTGGATCAGCTCGCACACATCACCGACAGTGTTCCCGCGCTTGACAATCAGCGGGATATCCAGATCGGCCTCCTGGCCCTGGGGCTTGAGGAAGATCCTGATCATGTCGATGGTGTCGTACAGGGCCTGCTTCAGGTCGTCGATGCCGTATCCGGTGGCCGCGGAGATAGGTACGCAGCGGTACTGCTTGTGCATCTCCATCACTGCCTCCAGCTGACCGGGCTTGGCCAGATCGACCTTGTTGATCGCCATGACCGCCTTGATGTACACCCTGTTCCCTGCCAGGACGTCCAGCATCTGCTCCACGTCGATGTCCTCACGAACGACGACGGTCGCGTTCACATGGCCGTATGCGGAGGTCATGTCCTTGATCGTGTCGACATCGATCTTCGTGAGCTTCAGGGTGGGCTTCACCAGGATACCACCGTGGTCGGAATGGGTGATGACCACGTCGGGTTTCTTCTGGTTGAGACGGATTCCCGCGTTGTAGAGCTCCTTGAAAAGCACGTTCATGTTGGGATTGAATATGTCGACGACCAGCAGGATGACGTCTGCGGACCTGGCGGCGGCGATGACCTCGCGACCCCTTCCCTTTCCGCGGGACGCGTCCTTGATCAGTCCAGGCATGTCCAGGATCTGGATCTTGGCATGGTTGTACTCCATCACTCCGGGCACGACGTCCAGGGTCGTGAAGTGGTACGCACCCACCTCGGACTTGGCCCCTGTGAGCTGGTTCAGAAGGGTGGACTTTCCCACAGAGGGGAATCCGACCAGGGCGACGGTGGCGTTACCGGCCTTCTTGACATAGAATCCCTTGGTCGGGCCCTTGGAGGCGCGTCTCTTCTCCTCCTCCTGCGTGAGCTTGGCGATCTTGGCCTTGAGCTTCCCGATGTGTCCCTCGGTGGCCTTGTTGTACTTGGTCTTGGAGATCTGCTCCTCCAATTCCTTGATCTGCTCCTCTATGGTCGCCATTCTCTCCCTCCTGGACTGTCGATATCCAACGCCTATTTATCTTCTTTTAATTGAGATAGAGGTCCAGGCACTCCTTCACCTTCGCCGCCGCGGCGTCGTCCTCGATTTCCCCGTCGAGGTACTCGCAGGCGATGTCCCTGAAGTTCGCGCCGATGGTGGATATGTCGGAGTCGAGCCATGTCTGGGTCAGCTCATCCAGCTTCTCGTCTCCGACCTCGCATGCCTCGAAGATCGAATCGCCGAAGATCCTGACGAAATCCTGCAGCTTGTAGACCCAGTCCCTGATGTCGTCCATCTCCTCCTCGTCGTTCGATATCGAGTCGGCCTGGTCGATCAGGAGGCCGGTGGCATGCATGAAATCGGTGCACAGCTCCAGCTGGTTCCTTATGTCCGGCTCGACCTCGGGATAGTCCAGAAGGAGGTTGAAGAGCGTCTCGGATATAATGGCGGCGTCCTCGGGGACCCTGACCAGCTCCGGGGTGTTGGCGATGGCGTAGAACAGGGAGGAGATCAGGACGTTGGGTCCGGAGTCCTCACCGTACTCCTCGATCAGCCTGCACATGTCCGCCAGTCCGCCGGAGTAGGCGTCCCCTTCGGTGATGCAGTCAACCAGCCATCCCACGATCTTGTCATGCATGCAGCTCTCGATGTCCCCCGATACCTCGGGATTCGAGTCGAGTATCCCGGCCAGTCTGTCGGCGGCCCCCTCGACATCGCCTTCGATGAGCATCCTCTCGACGTCCTCCACCTCGGGGTACCAGGGCTCGGCGCTGTAGTCCTTCTGCTCGTAGGGGTCCTCCCCACCGGCCTCGTAGAGCCTGAGGGCCTTCTGGATGACAGGGTCGATGGTGATGGCGGACTGGATCGCCAGGTCCTCGAAGCGGACCCCGCAGTGCATGCAGAACGAGGTCTCGTCATCGTCGTCTATGAAAGCGCTCTTCCCGCAGGCGGGACAGATCAGGGTCAGGATGGACATGATGACCCCAACACAGTTCCACGATATATCCGTGATGCCGATTGGTTGAAACAGATATGCCGATGACCTTCCCAGTCATATTTTAATAAGGGACCTACTACCGACAGACAATGACAGAAGTTACTGCGGGCAAGCCTTCACCCATCTCTGGACTCATAGGTGAATTCAAGGCCCTCAAACCCAAACAATGGTTGGGGATCATCGCTGCGATGTTCCTCGCCCTTCTGTTGGAACTGTACATGGGGACACAATGCTTCGGATTCTTCATCGCAGCAATCGTCCTCTACATGATTCCTCATATGTTGGGCGTGGATTCCGTCAAAATCAAGACCGTGTACGGAGTGATCTTCCTAGTGATCCTCCTTGTGGTCGGAACCTTCGCCTTCTCTGGATCCACAGCCAGAACCATCGACAGACTGGAAAATGTAGACACGCTCGATGAAAACATCGGGGATCTGCAATACGACTCCTCGACCGGGGAATTCTCATTCGACGTCAATCCTGACATCGATAACTGGTCCATTCTGGTCACCCAGACACCTCTTTCCGGAATGTCCACGACATCGGGCGGAGACAGGACTGGAGAAAAGACACAGTACACGTTGACGAAGGAACAGATGAGTAAGAACGCTGACGGATGGTATTCTGGAGATGTACAGCTACTCCATGAATCTGGAACGATGTACATCCTAGAGATAGGGATCACCGACACGAGTACATCTAGTGCGGATGTGATCGAGTCCAAAACACTCCTGATTGGTGGTTCCGAATCAAATGATATCAGGAACATCATGTACGATGTCCTTTCCGATACATTGACCTTCGAGACCGACAGTGGAGTTCAATCGAGCGATCTGCGCATAGATGTCAACTCTGTGAGTGCCATGTCCGCAGAGGACCCGAGTGTCAGGTTCGTAAACCAGTATGACGTCGCCAGCCTCACGTCGTCGGATGTTGGGAACGAAACCAAAAGATGGACCGCAGAAAACCTGGGACTTTCCAACGACGAGTACTATGTGATAGATGTGGGCATCCTCTCCGATAGCACCATCACTTCTTCAGACACGATGTTCGTCGACAATGTCAGTTCACTGTTCAGGAATGTCTCACTCGATCGCGAATCATCCCAGCTTACTTTCGAAGTGGCATCAGGACTTCCTGAGTGGGGAATCGAGATCCAACAGATAACCGCCACATACATCTATTCTGGTGTCCCGTTTGCTTCTGATTCGAATCCCGTTGTGACCTCTGTCACAATATCCGACACTAAAACGGCAGACGGATGGTACTCAGGATCTGCGACACTCAATCTTCCCGAAGGATACGTCTGCCAGGTTCAGGTCCTTCTGATGGATGAGTCCGGTGATGAGAGCACCGCTGTAGCCGCCATGACATTCCTTGTCGACACAGGTGCTGATCTGACCATGCTGCAGTTCAAAGGTACGGCCCAATATGCACTCTATCTTGCGGTCATATTCTTCATCATCCTGATCTTCTCCGCCATCATGAGGCGCAGCGCCGAGAAGACCCGCGCCAAGATGGAGGCCGAGGGCAGGCTGTACCCCAAGGGATACGGCACCTGCAAGAACTGCGGTGCGATGGTCCTGCCCGGGGAGGTCAACTGCAGGAAGTGCGGAGCCTACATCGACGTGCCCGAGGAGCTGAAGCCTCACAAGAAGGACTCCTTCACCTGCTCCGAATGCGGAGCCGAGGTCCCTGCCGACGCGAAGGTGTGCCCCAAGTGCGGAGCCGCCTTCGACGAGGATGATGAGAACATCGTCGTCCACGCGGATGGCACCGAGGACGTCTCCACCGAGAGCGTCACCTGTCCCGAGTGCGGGAACATCGTCCCCGCCAACGCCGACTGGTGCCCCAGATGCGGAAAGATGCTCAAGTGAGCACTGGTTGAAACAGATTCCAAAAACCCCGGCTCATGCCGGGGACAAAACCCCTCCCCTGTGGGGAGGGCACAGGTTTTCAGGGATAAGGTGGGCGCGGGGATGCCCCCGGCCCGTTGAGCGGTTTACTTCTTCCTCTTGCGGAAGGTGACCTTGGAGTCCTTCATGTTGATGACGGCGTCCTCCAGCTTGGTGATGAGATCGCCGGCGGTCTGGATGAGGTCCCAGCCCACCTGCTTCGCCATGATCGCCTCTCCGTTTATGAACAGCCTCGCGCTGATGCTGTACTTGTAGTTGCCTCCCACATCGTTGTACCTGGACACGTGCATGTTGAAGGACTCGGGCTTGTAGATCTTGGAGACCTTGGTCACCATCGACTCGATGTCCGCGTAGATGGCGTCGACCGCATCCTTCTCGTCGTCCTCCAGACCCGAGATCTGCACGAAGAGCATGTCCCTCTCCCTGCATGCGGCGAGCAGCTCGATGATGTCGTACTCTGTGAGGACACCCACGAGGTCCTTGCCCTCGACGACCGGGATTGTGGAGATGCAGTACTCCCTCATCTCGTCGACGGCTTCGGCGATGTCGCTGTCCCAGGCGATGGTCTTCACGGATGTCAGTGCGATCGACTCGACTGTGATCTGGGAGCGGGAGCTCTTCTCCAGGTCCCCGATCGTCTTGTTGTCCTTCTTCCAGTTGTTGTCGATGATCTCCCTCATTCCGACGATTCCGATCACGTTGTTGGTGTCGTTGACGACCGGGATGGTCCTGTAGTCCTCGCGGATCATCAGGTCCAGCGCGTCATCCATCAGGTCGTTGGCCTTGACGGACTCCACGGGGTTGCTCATGATCTCCCAGACCTTGATCTCCTTCAGGGCCTTGATGTCCCTGACGATGTCCAGGAGCATGGTCCTCCTGACGATCCCTATGATCTTCTTCCCGTTGACCACGGGAAGCTGCCTGCAGTTGTTGGAGACCATCATCTCAGCGATCTTGGTGATCTGCATGTCGGAGGTCACCGAAGGAAGCTGGCGGATGAAGTTCTTGACCTTGGCATCGAGCGTCACGCTCTTCTTCCTGAGGATCGAAGCGTAGCTGACCATTCCCATGAACTCGCCGTTGTCGACAACCGGGATGTCCTGGTACTTGGTCTCTCTCATGACCGACAGCGCATCGGAGATGCGATCGTCCGACGAAACCGTCGGGAACTCGGCGGTCATCACCTGTTCAACGGAGATGCCGTCTATCTGCGATCTGAGCATGGTAATCTTCTTCAGATCCTCTAGGTCCTTTACAGCCATAGAATTCACCTCTGTGATTGGAGAATACGGAGTGATGCGGATATAATGGTTGCCAGCCAGACATGTCTGGACTGTCGTTTTCCGCAGCTTGATTACGAAAATCGTAGAATAATGGGTTTGGTGAAGAGGTTTATCGTCAAAGCACTAGCGTTGACTGCGAGGTATTATATATCTTCACAGGTCCGCGAACGGCTTTCCGGCGAGGAGGTCGTCGACGATCTCGGCGATCCTGTCCACGGGGACGCGCTTCTGCTCGGTGGTGTCCCTGTCGCGGATGGTGACGGTGCCCTCTGCCGCTCCTCCCGGGAGGGAGTCGTAGTCGACGGTAATGCACCACGGGGTGCCGACCTCGTCCATCCTGGCATACCTCTTGCCGATGGTTCCGGACCCGTCGTAGTATGCCTCCACCCTGTGGGAGTGGACCTTGGAGTAGATGTCCTTCGCCATGTCGTCCAGGCCGTCCTTCTCCATCAGAGGGAACACGCCGACCTTGATCGGGGCGACGACGGGGGCGAGCCTGAGCACGGTGTAGTCCTCCTTCTCGTCGTGGGAGTACGCATGCTCGAGGACCGAGTAGAAGATCCTGTCCAGTCCGTGGGAGGGTTCGATCACGTGAGGGATCACGCGCTCCCCGGCGACCTTCTCCCTGACGGTGGCAACCTCGAAGAACTCGTCGGTGAGCTCGATGTCCTCGCCATCGACGTTGACGGTGAGCTTCCCGTCCCTGACGGCGGAGGGGTCCATGGACTCCATGGCCGCGGCGATGGCCTTGGCCTTCCCCTTGAATGCGGGTCCGAGGGCCTTGTGCTTGGCGCGGATCTTCTCGACCTCCATCTCGCGGGGCTCGTCGAACCTCTTGAAGTGCGTGAGGTCCGCACCCGAGAACTCGGCATGCCTGGAGAGGTCCCAGCATCCCCTGTCGGCGATTCCTACGATCT
>CAZLMR010000037.1:0-8839 GCA_964560575.1 uncultured Methanomassiliicoccales archaeon
CACAACTCCAGGAAGATCATCACACGCTACTTCACCCAGGAGTACGAGGACATATTCCAGTACACGGGGATAGACACCATCATCGGCTACTACAGGATCATCACCAACGAGATAACCAAGAGCACCATCTCCGATGAGATGGCGATGATGACGGCGAGGAACCCCAACGAGTTCTACTTCGTCCATGTCGTCGACAAGCAATCGAAGCTCATGGACCGCTACTACGGCGACCTCAACATCCCGGACGGCGTCAGGATAGTGGCGGTGAAGAGGGGCACGGACATCATCTACCCCAGGCTGGACAGCAGGTTCCTGGACGGTGACTCGGTGATCGTGTTCACCTCGTACTCCCACAGGAAGGACCTCATCAGGGTCTTCGGGAAGTCCTCCGTACCGGAGGTGTGAGACTGGACATCACCCTTTCGAAGATCGGGATCCGCCCCAGGTGGGAGAGCACCACCGTCCGCACCCTGGGGATCCTGGAAATGGTCTTCGCCCTGCTGCTGCTGGTCCCGGCCGGTGTCGCCCTGTATCTGGGCGAGGATCCGATGGTGTTCACCTGGCCGGTGCTGCCCCTCCTCGTCGCAGGTGGCCTCCAGTACATGCTCTTCAAGGAGTCCAGCATCTTCAGGTCGGTCAACGGTCTCGTCCTGATCGGTCTGGTCTGGCTGATTATGTTCCTGATCTCGGCGATCCCCTTCCTCCTGTCCGGGATGGACCTGGTGGACTCCCTCTTCGAGTCCGTCAGCGGGATCACCACCACAGGGCTCTCCATAATCGCCGATGTGGAGTCGCAGCCCATGAGCCTCCTGATCTGGAGGGCCATCTCCATGTGGATGGGAGGTATCATGATCATCATCGTGTTCCTCTACATGCTGCCCCTGTTCGGCATCGGGCGCAACGTGTTCACGAACGAGCTGTCCGGCTCCGGCTCCTCCAACTATTCCATGAAGATGAGGAACGCGGCGAAGTCCTTCATCTACTCCTACCTCCTCCTCAGTCTGATCAACCTCGTCCTTCTCCTGGTCCTCCGCATGGACCCGCTGGAGGCCTTCTGCCTCATGTGCACCACGATCTCGACCGGCGGGCTCATGTGCACCAACGACAGCATGATGTCCTACTCGGATGCGATCCAGCTCGTGACCATCCTCTTCATGTTCCTGGGAGCGACCAACTTCTACCTGCACTACCGCGCCATCCACAGAAAGGAGCACGGGGTGTACAGGAAGAACTCCGAATTCAGGACCATGCTCTGGTGGTTCCTCGGAATATCGGTGATAGTGTATCTGTTCGTCATCACGGGCAGCGACACACCGATAGAGGGGCTGGAGGGTCACTACGAGGCCTTCAAGAATGCCCTGTTCACCACCGTGTCGCTCGGCACCACCACCGGTCTTTACGTGGACGACTTCACACTGTACCCCGAGCAGTGCATCTTCCTGCTCATGATCGTCGCGCTCATAGGAGGCTGCTCGGGATCCACCAGCGGAGGAATCAAGTTCAGCAGGCTCAGGATCATATACGAGTTCCTGAAGAACAGCTTCGGGAAGGTCGTCCACCCCAACGCCGTGTACGACGTGAAGATGGACGGGTCCAGCGTCGACCAGGGGACCGTCCAGTCCGTCCTGACGATCTTCCTCCTGTTCGTGGTCACCATCATCGTGGGTACCATCCTGATCCTGATGATCGGCATCACCCAGCCCACAGTGAACGGCGAGGAGATAGACATCATCGATTCGGTCGGTCTCGCGATCTCATCCATATCCAACGGAGGCATGGGTTTCGGCAACTTCGGACCTACAGGGAACTTCGCCGAACTCCAGGATTCGCTCAAGATCCTGCTGATGGTGATGATGTGGATCGGACGTCTGGAGATCGTTACAGCGCTGGTCCTGTTCACCCCCGGGTTCTGGCACGACCTCATGCTGAACCGCAAGCACAGGGGACGCCGCTCCATACGCCGCAACCGCAGGACCGATAGGGCCTGACATCTCTTGAAGAATCAATCAGAAGTGTAAAAAGGAAGGTGGAAGGACTCAATGTCCCTCGCAGTAGGAGAGCACGTTGAGTGCCGCCTTGTCCCCCGGCGATTTCTCGTTTATGGCGCCCGCGACGATCCTGGCCTTGTCGTCCTCGCCCTTGTCCGCGAGGCAGATCCCCAGGGTCTCCATGGCACCGATATGACCGCTGTCGATGTTGAGGGCCCTCGTGGCATATCCGGCCGCCGCCTTGTAGTTGCCAGCGATCCTGAGCACATAGGCTGCAAGAGCGTTGGAGTCCGCGGTCTTGTCCTTCACGGCAGCCCTGGCGTACTTGGCGGCCTCCTTGTCCCTTCCCCCGAGCATAAGCGCGGAGAGGTACGCCCTCCTGACCTCGTAGTTCTGAGGATACTCCTCCATCAGCTTTGATGATATCTCGATGGCCTCGGAGTGCATGCCGAGAGCGCTCTTGATCTCCGTCAGCATGACGCGGTCGAACGGTGTCACCTCGCAGATGAGCTCCGTCTTCGCCAGGGCGTCCTCGTACTCGTCCAGGTCGATCATGCACAACGCGGACATCCTGATGATGGAGTCGTCCTGTTCCATCTCCCTCAGTATGGAGAGGGCGCTGGATGGATATTCGAGACCGCGAAGGGCACCGGCGATCTGGACGAGGGTCTGACGGTCCTCGGGCAGGTCCTCCATGAGCATGCGGAGGATCTCCTTGGACACTCCACCGACATCTATGACCTTCAGCAGCGAGAGGCACTTGATGCGGTTCATCGGATCGCTGTCGGATTCGGCGATCTCCAGGAGCCTGGGCCCGACCTGGGATCCCCTGCCCTCTGCTATCTCCTTCCTGATCTCGGCGAATGCTGCGTCAGCGTCCATGTCCGTCGGAATCAGCGATGTCGAGATAAAGATAGCGTCAACCCAAAATACATAGAAGGCAATTCGAAGGTCGGCCATGATGATTGAATCCATTCACGTAACGAAGCTGTTCTCGGAATACGACTACGACCTTGACCTGTGCCGCCCGCTCACGTTCATCCACTCCCCTAACGGGATGGGCAAGAGCACTCTGATGCACATGGTGTACGCTGCCCTGAAAGGCGACGTCAAGTATCTTTCCGAGACCCCGTTCGAGAGGATGGAGATATGGTTCGATGACGAGGCCATCATGGTCCTCCAGAACTACGACGGAAGGCTGAACGTCCTGATGCAGAAGAACGAGGTGGATCTGCCCCTCACTCCCGACGACATGGCCGAGGTGTGCAGCTCCGTGTACATCCCGCCCGAGAGGCTCGCCTACAGGAAGAGGGACGGCCACATGGTCCCCACCCTGGAGGCTTACGCCCAGGAACTCTACGAGAAGTTCCACTTCGCGAAGGAGCACAGGGAACTGGAATCCCATCCGGAGTGCGCCAGGGAGGATCTCACAGACGGGGAGCTCGAGTTCTGGGCGAAGGACCTCAAGGCGAAGCTCGACTTCATCAAGGATGCCGGATTCGAACCGGAGATCCCGGCGAGGATGAAGTTCCCGCCTTCCAGGTACGATATCGCCAAGGACCGTCAGGGTTATGTCGACCTCACAGCCTCCATCTCCGAGTACGTGAGGAGGAACTACACGCTCGCCGAATCCGTGATCATCTTCAAGGACATCGTCAACGAGTTCTTCATCGACAAGTCCGTCACCGTGTCCGAGAACGGGAAGATAGGCATCACGATGAACAACGGGATGTCGCTTCCCCTCCAGAGGCTCTCCTCGGGCGAGAAGCAGATCCTGATCATGTTCTACGCTCTGCTGTTCCACGCAGAGCCCGGCTCCGTCGTCATCCTCGACGAACCGGAGATATCACTCCACGTCAGCTGGCAGCAGAAGCTCGGCAGATACTACAACGACATCTGCAGGGTGAGGGACATCCAGATGATCGTAGCCACACACTCCCCGCAGGTCATCCACGACATGTGGGACTCTGCCAGGGAACTGAGGCATTCAAATGCGTGAGTACATCACTTCCGACGACATCTGCAACCAGATATGCATGGAGAGGGCCGTCTTCAACGGGACGTTCCTGGTCGTGGAGGGTGTGACGGACGAGCGTCTCTTCGAGAAGTTCGTGGACAAGGACCAGGTCCGCATCATCGAGGCCCACTCCAAGGACAACGTTCGCAACTCCGTCAAGGACATGGCCTCGGAGCGCAGGGACCCCAGGGTCATCGGCATCGTGGACCCAGACCTGGACAGGCTCCGCGGAAAGAAGGTGAGGCCTCCTCTGTTCCACACGGACTGCAGGGACATGGAGATGATGATCATTAGGAGCAACGCTCTCCAGGACGTGTTGGACGAGTACTCCGAGAGGGATCTTCTGGACAGATTCACGGAGAGCGTGGGCCCGGTCAGGGATGCGCTGCTTTCGGCCAGCTATCCGCTGGGACTTCTGATGTACATCTCACAGAGCGAGGGGCTGAACCTGAGCTTCAAGGACCTGGATTTCGAGAGGTTCATCAACCCGAGGACCCTCTCGCTGAACGCGGGAGCCATGGTTGATGCGGTCATCTTCAACTCCAAGAACTGCCGCATGGGCAGGAAGGCCCTGCTCGCGAGACTCGACCGTGAGGCCGAGGAGCTGGAGAACCACTGGGATGCCGCCCGCGGTCATGACACGGTGAGCATCCTGCTGATCGCGTTGAAGAGGAACTTCGGTTCTTTCAACAGTCGCGGACTGAACGAGGGTGAACTGGGAGGTGCCCTGAGGCTGGCGTTCTCCGACCAGTGCTTCGTCGGGACCGACCTCTACAGGGACACGAGCGAATGGGCGGCCGAGAACGGTGTCGTCCTCTGGGACATCGTCAGTCGAGGTCGAACTCCTCTTCCCTGACTGTGCCGTCAGCGGACTCCATTATCTTCCTGATGCGGCGCTCACCGTCCTCGAGGATCCTCTTGCAGTGGTCCCTGAGCACGACCGCCTGCTCATAGACCCTCAGACTCTCGTCAAGGTCTATGCCGCCGTCCTCCAGCCTCTTGACCAGGCTCTCGAGGGCGTCGATGCTCTCCTCGAAACTCATCTCCTCTACGTTCTCGAAATCTGTCATGGACTCTTCTCCTTGATCTCCGCGGTGGCAGAGCCGTCCCTCATCTGGATGCTCACGATGCCGCCGATGCGAATGTCATCTATCGATGTCACCGTCCTTCCCTCGGAATCGGTGACCATGCCGTATCCCCTGGAAAGCACGTTCCTGGGGTTCAGCGATTCCAAACGGCCGGAAAGCGATTCCAACCTCGCCTTCGACACGTCCAAGCGTCTGGACATGCTAGAATCCGCCCTCGAGCCGAGGCCGTCAACACGGTTCTCCAGCAGATCGATCCTCGCAAGTCCCGCGGATGGGGACAGCTTGGCGTTGACGACCTCGTACCGCCGGCGCATCTCCGCGACCGTGCCGTTGAGGGCGTTCTGTGCGCGGTTCATCTGGTCGTCCAGGGCCATCGCCTTCATGCTGAGGTCGTCCAGGGCCTTCTCCGGCGATAGCCTGGCATCGAGCACCTCGAACCGGTAACTCATGCGCTCCAGGGATGCCGACAGGGCCCTCGATGCACGGGACATGTCGGTCCTGAGCTGGTTGAGGATCTCCGTCCTGTCCCTCAGGATGATGGCGGCCGCACCGGTAGGGGTGGGTGCCCTCCTGTCCGCTACGAAGTCGGCGATCGTGAAGTCCGTCTCGTGCCCCACGGCGGAGACTACGGGAGCCTTGGATGACGCTATGGCGCGGGCGACAGGCTCCTCGTTGAAGGCCCAGAGGTCCTCCAGGGAACCGCCGCCCCTCCCCACGATCAGGACGTCGACGCCTATCCTGTTGAGGAGCTCGATGCCCGCGACGATGGATTCGGCGGCGCCGTCACCCTGGACTAGCGCTGGAGCCAGGAGGATGTCGGCAGGGAACCTCGATCCGGAGGTCGTGATTATGTCGTGTATGACGGCGCCCTTCTCGGATGTGACGACTCCGATGGTCCTGGGGTATCTGGGGAGCGGGCGCTTCCTTGACTCCTCGAACAGCCCCTCGGCCTCCAGCTTCTTCTTCAGGGCCTCAAAGGCGAGGTAGAGGTCGCCGACCCCAGCGGGGCGCATGCTCTCGACGACGAACTGGTAGGCCCCCCTCGGGACGTACATGTCCACGGACCCGAACGCCGAGACCTTCATGTTCTCCTTTGGTTCGAAATCGATCCTCTGACGGCTTTTGGCGAACATCACCGCGCGGATCTCGCTCCCGGCATCCTTGAGGGTGAAATAGTAATGACCGGACGGATACCTCTTCAGATTTGAGATCTCACCGTTGACCCACAGGTCCCTGACCGCCGGGGAGTTCCCGAGGATGGTCTTGACGCGTGAGTTCAACTGCGTAACCGTGACGGTCTCTGCCATGGCGAGGCAATCAGGACGCTCGTATTCGAAGGTTGTGGAAGTCGCTGTCAACAGTCGGCAACGACGACATCGTCGGAGATCGACTCGGCAAGCTTCCTGCGGAGGATCGCATCCACGATTAGCACCGCAGCCCCGATGACGACGAACGGCAGGCACACGCCCACCAGCCCGACCAGCGTGTTGACGTGTATGCCCAGGAACATGATGCGGAACGCAAGCAGCGGGAGGCCCATCGCCATGACCGTGACCGCGACAGCCCTGACGCCGTTAGGGACACTGTAGTCGGAACCGCGGCTGATCCTGCCCATGGCGCGGCCGAGCGTGTAAGCGGACGCCCCTATGACGAGGAACACGGCCGCGAGCATCACCGCCACCGTGACCTGGGCGCTCACATCCGGACCGGGCACTGAGCCGCCGATCTCGAACATCATGAACTTCATCATGGGTCCGGACGGCGAAAGCACGAGCATAGCAGAAAGGCAGAGGAATGCGAGAGCCAGAAGCGATGAGACGATGGTGGTAACACCCATCCCAAGATAGCCTATCCCGCAGAAGAACCTCAGTCTCTCCTCCATGCATCCCATGATTGGAAATCTCACTTTCGATATTTAATGATATTCGATAAAATATTATCGAGTCATATGAACTATACATATACTATGTATGCGCCATGCGGGAAGGATGGAACGAGTGAAGGGACTTCTGCGAAGGATAAAATAAAATCGTGTGTTTTGAGGCCACATGGACAGGGATGAGCTTCTCTCTAGGATGTCCGAGGATGTAAGACAGTACGCGGACAACATCATGGACATGTACAACGCTCCTTTCGCTCGCATGATGGGCCTGGAGATCGTCTCGCTATCCAAGGACGAGGCCGTCTGCGAGATGGAGCTCCGTCCCGACCAGATGAACAGCATGGGTCGCGGACACGGTGGTGCGGTATACGCCCTCGTGGACCACACCTTCGCCATTCTCTGCAACATGGTCCATCCTTGCACCGGATCCAGTTCCAGCATCAACTACTACAGGCCGGCGCAGGGGAAGCTGACCGCCATCTGCACACCGATAAACAGGTCCAGGTCGCTGGAGATGTACGAGGTGCGCGTCCTGTCGGAGGAGGGGAAGCTTATCGCCTCCGCGACGAACACCGCCTTCGTCCTGAAAGGGTGATCGTTTGGCCGACAGACGGTGTCCATTCTGCGGTGAGCTGGTACCGAGCAACAGCATCACCTGTCCCAAATGCTTCAGGAAGATCCCTGTCGAACCGGAACCGGTCAGGAAGGAGAGGAGGGAGAATCCGAAGACCGAGCAGGGCAGGCGCTACAGCAAGAAGCTCGCTCTCATCCTGACACTCATCCCCGGCCTGTTCGGAATCCTCGGTCTCGGGCTGATCTACAGGAACCCGAGACAGAAGAGGGGATATCTGGCGCTGGTTTTCGGAGCCCTCTTCTTCATCCTCGCCGTATTCCTGACCCTGGGAGTCTTCTCGATATTCATCGCAGTGCCGTGCTGGATAATCTACGTGCTCATGTATCTGGGATGCGCCGCGATGGTCCTGATGGACAACGTCCTCATCAGGATGGGATGAGGGTCAGAACCACCCGTCCCTTCTCAGACGCATCAGCACGGAAGTCGCCATCTGGGCGAGATGGACCGCCCTCCTGCCTTCACCCACGCAGGCGGGGTCTCCGGGACATAGCTTCGTGTATGCCGCCCTGATGAGCTCGTGCTCATTCTCCGGCGGGCCCTTCAGCTCCCTCTCCAGCCTCATGGATATGGATGGCAGCAGGGTGAGCTCCCTGGTGCAGTCCCACGGCTCGTAATTCAGGTACTTCCCGAACACCGCTCCGACGTTGTACGCAGTGCATTCCCTCCCGTAGACGGCCTTCTGGAGGTCTGAAACCACACGATCCAGGCTCTCCCCGGCGTACAGCTCCTCCGGTAGTATGCCGTAGTTCTCGGAGAGGTAATCGAGGCCCTCCTTCCCCAGATCCCTGGGGTCCATCATGATGAGGTTGTCGTAGACGGTGTCGAAGTCGCTTCCGTCGGCGAGCATCCTGCAGACCGCCACCTCGGCAACGGTGTCCTTCGGCATGCCCTTCGGTCCGGTGGTCGCAATCTCCACCACATACACGTCGTCCATGAGAACCGGAATGTCCGAACTCTTATTTGATGGTCACAAACAAGGTATGAATAGCCACTCCCCTTAACCGGAACCATGAAGCTCCTGAAGTCCATTGACGAGCTCTACTCCGAGGTCCGCGACTACGACCTGGTCATCACCAACGATGCGGCACTGGAGACGGCCCTCAACGCCCGTGTGGACACCGTCCGCATAGGGCCTTTCGCCATCACGCCCAGGCATCTCGCCGGGCTGCTCTCCCATGGGATCCTCAACCGCACCGAGGTCAACGATCTGGAGCTGGTCGCGAAGGTGTC
>CAZLMR010000038.1:0-8807 GCA_964560575.1 uncultured Methanomassiliicoccales archaeon
TAAGATGGTTGGTATAATGATTGCCTCGTTGCTGCTTGACCAGATGCTTACGATGGCTCCGCACCGTGGAGATGGTTCATGCCAAGGCGGATAACATCATTATTGAGAACGGATGCGCCACCATATTCCTGGACCACGTGAAGGGCAACGACACCTACGGCGAGCCGAGGACCGTGTTCATAATCCCGAAGTTCGTCCCCGCCATCGAACGCTACCTCCGCATACGCCGGCAGTACCTGGACCTGTGCGGTGCCGAGTGCGAATACGTGTTCTTCTCCCACAAGCATTTCGAGATCCTCACCGACAAGTCCATCCGCCAGATCCGCGGGAACGTTGAGAAAGCGTGCGGCATGAGATTCGACGGCCGCATGTGCCGTCGCACCTACGGGCAGTACCTCAAGGACAAGGGAGTCTCCATCGAGAACGTCAGCGTGAACATGGGCCACAGCTCCACCAAGACCACCGAGCGCTACTACGCCCGCCAGAGGTCCGAGAGGGCCATCCGCGAGACCAGGGATTCGTTCATTGACGGAGTGTGACGGATTGGGTCTGTTATCGTTACCGTCTGGATGCGAAAAGGTTTGGTGCACCCCTCTCCACGCCATTTTTACCTTCTGGCTTCGGCTTAATATTCTCGTGTCTTGATCTTCCTGAGTCGATTCTTGCTCGGCAGCATCGACTATTGCCGGAAGATTCCATGACATCCGTGGCTCGACTGTTCGGCAGCCGTAAATGATTGGATCCCTTGGTCAGTTGGCATATGCTCACATTGAACTCCGCGGCCTCATTCTCCGAGCCCTGATTCATCGTCTCCATCGACTCTGTGGATTGCCATGTGATCGCCGATGTGACCCCAGGTTCCAGACAATCATCCCAGGTGAATTCTTGACATCGTCTCCTGAAAGTCCACATCCACCTTCCCGGTAGCCGCTCGAGCGTCCTCCCGCATAACGTCATATCGATGACAGGCTGCGGTACATCTCCGCATACAGGCCGTCGAGATCCATGAGCTCCTCGTGGGAGCCCACCTCCTTGATGTCCCCGTCCTTCATGAAGATGATCTTGTCCGCGTTGCGGATTGTGAAGAGCCTGTGGGCGATCACGAATGTGGTCCGGCCCTCCATCATGGACTCCATGGCATGCGTCACCATGGCCTCCGTCCTGGTGTCCATGTTGGACGTAGCCTCGTCCAAGATGAGGATCTTGGGATCCGCCAGGACCGCCCTGGCCAGCACCAGGAGCTGCTTCTCCCCCACCGACAGCTGGGAATTCTCCTCGCTGATGTACGTGTCATAGCCGTCCGGCATGACATGGATGAACGTGTCGCATCCGACGGCCTCGGCCGCCCTGACCACGTCCTCCCTGGTGGCGCCCTCCTTCCCGTAGGAGATGTTGTCCGCCACCGTCCCGTCGAAGACCCATGAGTCCTGCAGGACCATCCCGAACGTCTTCCTGAGCTCGTCGCGGTTGATCCCCCTGGTGTCCTCCCCGTCTAGGAGGATCCTCCCGCCGTTCACCTCGTAGAACCTCATCAGGAGGTTGATGATCGTGGTCTTCCCCGCACCGGACGGTCCGACTATGGCCGTAACGGTCCCGGGCTCCACCTCGAACGACACGTGCTCGAAGAGCATCCTGTCCGGGGTGTATCCGAAGGTCACGTCGTCGAACGCGACCCTGCCGCGGACCTTGGACACGTCCAGGCCCCTGAGGCCGCTCTCATCCGGCTCCTCCTCGGCATCGAGGATGTCGAAGAGCCTCTCCGCCGCCGCCAGTCCGGACTGGACCTGGTTCATCGATGACGATGCGGACTGCAGCGGACTGCTGAGCATCTGCCCGTACAGCAGGAACGCGGTGAAGCCTCCCAGCGTCAGGTCGCCTTGGAGTATCATGTACGCGCCGAATATCGAGACGCAGATGTAGCCGATGTTGTTGATCATCAGCGTCACCGGCAGGATGAACCCGGATGCGAACTTCGACTTGACATAGGCCTTGTGGAACCTCGCATTGATCTCCTCGAACCTCTCCTCGGATGCCGACTCCATGTTGTAGGACTTAACCAGCAGATGGTTGCCGATCACATCCCCCATGTACCCGTTGAGTTCCCCAACCGTGCTCTGCTGCTGCCTGAAACCGCGCTTCGTGCGCCCCGTGATGAACCTTATCGTGACGAAAGACACCGGCATGAGCACGACGTACACCAGCGCCAGGACCGGATTGACCACCAGCATCATGATGAGTATCAGCACGATCAGCAGAACCTGGACCACCAGCGTCAGGAGGTCCGTCTCCAGCAGGGTCTCGGCCGTGGTGAGGTCGTTCGTGAGACGCGAGGAGATGTCGCCCGACGAATGGGAGTCCAGGAAGCTTATGGGCACCCTGTTGAGCTTGTTGTGAAGGTTCCGCCTCATCTTCTTGGCGGCATTCCTGGAGACCACGACCATGTTCCTGTTGGAGAAGATCGTGGCCCCGTTGCCGAACACGTACAATGCGGCTATCACGAGGAGCAGCCCGACGAACGCCGACACGTCCAGACCCGTGTATCCGGACGCCACGTACTCAGAGAGCATGTCTATGGCGTCACCGGCCATGGAGGGTGCGATCGCCAGGGCGAAGCTCCCCGCCACCAGCGCGATCACGGAGGCGTATGCGAGGTACCTGTCCTCGCTTATGTATCCCCCGACCCTCCTCAGCACCGCGAGCGTGGAGCGCTTCTCTCCATCCGCCATGTCACTCCCCCTCCCCGTAGGATTGGGTCTCGTAGATCTCACGGTACAGCCCGCATGACTCCAGGAGCTCCTCGTGTGTGCCCTGCATGACCACCCTGCCCTTGTCCATGACCACTATGCTGTCCGCATCGCGGATCGTGTTGATCTTCTGAGCCACCATCACGACCGTCTTCCCGCGGAGACGCTCCATGATGTTCCTTCTGACCGTCCTCTCGGTGTTAGCATCCAGCGCGGAGAAGCAGTCGTCGAACACGTAGATGTCCGCGTCCTTGCAGATCGTCCTCGCCAGCGACAGCCTCTGCTTCTGGCCGCCCGAGACGTTCATCCCGCCGCGGGACATCCTTGTGTCCAGCCCATCCGGCATCCTGTCCAGGACCTCGGAGAAAAGCGTCAGCCTGCAGGCCTCCTCCGCCTCCTCCCTGCTGACGTCGGCCCCCATGGCTATGTTCGCATACACCGTGTCGGCCATGACCATTGTCCTCTGACTGGCATACGCCACCCTGGACCTCAGTTCGCTAACATCCATGTCGCGGACGTCCGCCCCGCGGAACATGACGGTCCCCGACGTGGGATCGAAGAACCGCGGTATCATCTGGACTAGTGTGCTCTTCCCCGACCCGGTGGGACCGATGATGGCGGTGGTCATCCCCCTGCAGACCCTGACGTTGATATCGGACACCGCATCCTTGGCGGCTCCGGCGTACCCGAACGAGACCCCATCGAACACTATGTCCGAATCCGTGTCCCCTGCCGCCGGGATCTCCTTGGGATCGTTGACCACGGACGGCTCGTAGCCCAGGACCTCCTCCAGCCTCGCGGTGGACACGATGGTCTTGGGAAGGGTGGTCACGATGAACGGCACGATCGCCAGACAGCTGATGAAGTAGGTGACGTACTGGAAGAACAGGATCATGTCGGAGATCCCGATGATCCTCTCCTGGAGCTCGACCGACCCGATGTAGTACATCAGCAGGACGACGAGGTTCATCACCAGAAGGGCCAGCGGCGTCAGGTAGCATATCTTGAGTGCGGCGTTCTTGGAGTCCTCGCGATATTCCTCATTCAGCTCTGCGAACCTCTCGGTCTCATACCTCTGCCTGCCGAAGGCCCTGATGGTGCGTGCGCCCTCCGCCTTCTCCCTCACCAGGGTGTTCAGGCCATCCAGTTCCACCTGGACCTCGTTGAACATCGGCATGCTCTGGCGGCTCCTCACAACCATGAACGTTATTGTCACCGCGAACGCGGTGACGAGGAGCGCACACAGGACGGCATTGATCATCGCCGTGGCTATGATGATCGCAACGATCGCCACGGGGACCAGGAGCGCGTTCCTGAGGGCGTTCAGCATGAAGATCTGGATGCGTGTGGTGTCCGCCGTGAGACGGGTCATGAGCGTGGATCCGCCGAACCTGGAGAAGTCCTTCTGCGAGAAGGACATGATCCTCCTGAAGAGGTCCCTGCGGACATCGCATGTGACGCTGGCGCTGAGATATGCGCTCAGATAGGACACCACCACGATTGACGCCCCGTAGAGCAGCGTGAGTGCCAGCATCTTGACCCCGGCCCTCTCGATGTAGCCCATGTCCTGGGCAGCCACTCCGGAGTTGAGGATGGAGTGGGTCTCCGACAGCACCATCATCTGCAGGTAGACCTGCATGATGATGAACACCGTCAGCACGAGTATGTGCTTCCAATACGGGAGGACGTAGTCCTTCAAGAATATCCTCAACGAATCACCTTCCAGCGCCCGGTCGGCATCATCCACTCAGCTTTCCCGGGACATCATCTCCTCAGCACCCATCTCTCGTCAGGGACGGACATCGCTCTGGCGTCGAGCTTTATCTGGGACCTGGGGGCTCCCTGGGCCTCGCGCTCAGCGAACATGCTCTCCTGCCATCCATCCCTCATGATCGTCACTATCGGCCCGTTCAGCGAGCCGAACATGCGGTTCCTGCCGTACAGGTCGTAGCTCTCCCTCAGCAACCCGTCGAGACGCTCCGCCATCTCCGCGGTGGGGACGTCCGTCGGACCCTCGGGCTCGATGTACACGTCGTAGGCCTGGGCCCCGAGGTTCTCCCCGACCTGGGCCTGACGTACGCTGAATCCGAGATCGGCCGCCATCCTCCCGACGCACTCCAGGACTCCCGACGCCGGGACCTTCTCCTGCGCTATGTTGAGGATCTCCCTGGACTTCGTCAGGAACTCGATGTCGGGGGTGTCCCCGTCGAACCCGCGGACGACAATGATGTCGTTCAGGCGGTAGCGGTACAGGCCGGAGTAGTTCGTCACGATCAGCTCGTACTGTCCGCCGACCTCCAGCTGGTCCGCCGTCAGCACCTCGTCCCCTCCCACCGGGATGAACTCGTAGAAGGCGGAGAACGTGGTCAGCGTCCCGCTCCCGGACCCCGGGGCCCTGGGTATGTTTATCCTCGCTTCGCTGGCCCCGTATCCCATGTCGAACAGGACCGTCCCATCCGGGAGCAAAGGCCTCACGCGGGGGACGTTTACCCCGACCGATCCTGACAGCCAGAACCTGGCGGCCAGGAGGTTTGGCCAGTAGTTGCGGGGGATGAAGTTCTCCCTCCCTGTGTCGAGGATCGCCTGCAGCTGGTCCGCCCTCTCCGGGTCCGGGACCATGTAGCCTTCGGCCATCCTCCTCTCCTCATCGGTCAGGACGAGGTCCGGATCGATCGTCCCGTTGCGCATGTCCTCGATGATCCGCTCGGCGTGCTCCTGGGCGTGGACGATCCTCGCATGGAACCTGGCGGCGTTGTTGGACGTCACGATGATCACGTCGTCGTACCTCAGCGCGAACAGCATCGTAAGGTACATCACGGCCTCACCGTCCTGCAGGCCCATCAGCTCCTTGGGATATGCCAGCATCCCGCTGAACTCCGAACCGTCGAAAGTCTTCCCGGACGCATACCCGATCTCGATGCCACCCTCAGTCGTCCTGCCGGCCATCGCGGACGTCACCGAGTAGAAGTGGAACTTGCCGGCCATGTCGGCGACGCCGGACCCCTTGAGGTCAAGGCCCTTGGACGCCATCATCGCCATCGCGGACGGCGATGCCAGGATGGCCTCGGTGATGGCCCGAGTCATTGCCGCGTTCCTGACCTTGTTCACCGCCTCCTTGGCCTCCTTCCCGGCGGCGGACTCCGGGATCAGCTTCGACTTGCCTGTGGTGCCGGATGTCGAGATGAAGTACTCCGTCGGACCGTCGAATAGAACATCCGTCTCGCCGGAGGCCATGCGGTCGATGTATCCGCTGAAATCGGCGTAGTCGCTGATCGGCACGACTTCCCTGAAACCCTCGATCGTGGTTATCCCGGAGAAACCGTGGCTCCTGCCGAATTCGCTGTGGGATGCCGCTTCCAATATCGACATGAGAGTGGATTCCTGGGTCCCCCTGCAGTCCGAGCGCATCCGGACCCATGCCGAGGCGGTCGCCTTCCCGTCGCCCGACATCAGCTCCTGGTACGGCCTCACCTCTTCCCCTCCGAGCCTCTGTCAGCCCTCTGCATGATGCTATCTAGGGTCGAACGGATCTCGTCGAAGGTCTCCATCGACATCCCTATGGATGAGTTGGCCTCACAGAGGTAGAACTCGCCCTCCTTCTCCCCGAAGAGGAAGTCGACGCCTCCGACCACCATGCCGATGGCCTGGGCGAACTTCACCGAGGCCTCCTTCACGTACTCCGGGGGATCGAAGTCCTCGACATGTCCGCCCTGATGGACGTTGGACCTGAATCCGTTGGGGTTGTTGCGCATTATGGCCCCGATGACGCCGTCGCCGGATACCATGACGCGCATGTCCCTTCCCTTCGACGACATGATCGCCTGCTGGGCTATCATCTGGTCGCCGGGCTTGGATGCCCTGAACAGAGAGATCATCCTATTGAGCTCCGACTCCGAGTCGACCATGAACACCCCGTCGCCACCCTCTCCATGGAGGATCTTCAGAATCACCGGGTACCCCGTGTACTCGGCGATCTGCTTCGCACCGACCTCGGGGGTCACGAGCATCGTCCTGGGTATCGGGATCTCCGGGATGACCTGGCTGGCGACCTGGAACGTCCTCAGCTTGTCGGATGTGATGTCCTTGCACTCGGCTGGGTTGATGCAGAGCGCACCCTTCCCCTCGAGCATGCGGAGCACGGCCTTCAGATGATACGATTCGGAGTCCGAGAGTCCGAACGCCCTCGTGATCACGACATCAGGAACGGGGATGCGCTCCCCGCTGGCGAGCAATATGTCGTCCCCGTCGTCCGAATCGACGGTGGGGACGACGTTATCGAAAATCATCGGTTGCAGATCTACGTCCATGGCCTTACGTAAGAGTCCGACCTCCTCATCGACGGTTCTGCGCCTCCTGTCCACTAGATACAAACCATGGATCATCAGCATACCTCGTAGGAAGAATCGCGGAATAGAATTAATTAAGACTTGTTTGGAAGGGTCGATGCCTGAGCGACTCGGTAAGTGAAAGAACCTGATTCGGGGCCGGATGGCGGATGGCAGGGGAACATCCGGTTCCGGACGGGCATCCCCCGTAGACGGTTTCCATTAATTATAAATAAAGAAGGACTGCCGCGCCGCCTTTGTCACTCCGAGACAGCCCGACGGCCGTCAAAGTTATCGTCATATCCTCCATCTCTTGCATATGGTCGACGTCTCCTTCGAATGGATCGGTCCCGACGGAGCGGAAGAGCTGTCCGGAATCGCCTACAGGGTGTTCATGGAGGTATACACCTACGAAAGGGAGGATGTCGTCAGGGAGTTCCTGGACGAGAACCAGTCCCCGGAGGCCATCAGAAGGCAGATGTCGGAGGGCATGAGCTACGCGTACATGGTCGTTGACGGGGTCCGCGTCGGATACGTGGGCTTCGTCATGGAGGGCGACAGCATGCACCTCAGCAAGCTGTACGTCTTCGACGGCTTCCGCGGCCGCGGAATCGGCTCCGCGACCATGGACATGGTGGAGGACATCGCCAGGGAGCGCGGCGCCTCGTCCATCCATCTCGACGCCAATGGCAAGAACTCCGGGGCGCTGTCGCTCTACCGCAGGAAGGGGTACGTGGAGACCGGCCGCGTGGGGAAGAACTACCTGCGCGTGGACCTGAGGAAACCGCTGGACCCCCGTTCTAACCCTCGCCGAGGATTATATCCGAGCATCCCATGATGGGACCATGGACGGCAGGACCCTCCGCGGGAAGACCGCGATGTTCCTGATCATGTGCGTCTTCATGGTCGTGTTCATCATTCTGTTCGGCACGGGATACGCCGTGGTAGGTGTAACCATCGCGTCGTCCGCGCTTATCATGCTGTCTAAGGACCTGTCGGTCAGACCGCTGTCCAACCTAGCCAGCATCATGGCGTTCATGGTCATGATGGGCATCGGAGCGTACCTGGCGTCGCTGGACGCGTACCTGGGCCTGCTGGTGAACTTCGTCGTGGTTTTCCTGATCGTGTTCCTGTCGATGCAGGACCTGCGCTCACCGATGCACTTCCCCCTGCTGCTGTTCTACGCCACCATGGTCACCCTGCCGATCACCCTTGATCAGATGCCGGACCGCATCCTGGTGCTGGCGGTCAGCGCCGTGTTCATCGTCGGCCTGAACGTCCTGGTGAACCGGAAGAGTCGCGACCGCACCAGCCACAACGGGATCGTGGCGATGTGCGACGGGATAGACGGATGCGCCGCGGACGTGCTGGACGGGGGACACCCCGACCATGCGGACATAGACAGGCTGGCCTCCGGACTCTGCAGGGACATGTACGACAGGCTGAAGAGCCACTTCTTCACGACACCGAACGACCGCACGGTCCTCGACCTCGTGGTCTCGCTGGCAGACCTGGGAAGGATCGTGTGCCGCGGCTCCTGGTCTCCCCAAGCACTCGCGAACCTGCGCGTCGTCACCGACGCCATCAGGGCACACGAGGGAGGGGAGCTAGGAGCGTCCGAGGTCTCGGCCAGAATAGAATCCTACATCCTCTCGAACCCGGGAACGGCGGCGGGCGCGGAGATGGTGCTGAGGGACGTGTCGCGCGAGCTGTCCACACTGGAGTCCGGGGGAGATGA
>CAZLMR010000039.1:0-8637 GCA_964560575.1 uncultured Methanomassiliicoccales archaeon
ATGCAGAGGGTCATGGGTGAGTTCACCCGCAACAAGATCAACGTCGAGACGATCGTTGTAGGGAAGTGCGAGACTCCCGGGAAGTCCAGGATGGTCCTCTCGGTCATTAGCCATGATGCCGCCATCACCGCGATCGGCAGGCTCCAGAAGCTTCAGGACGTCTACAACGTGGAGCTCGTCCCCGAGTCCGGGCAGTCCGCTTACGCGCTCCTATCCACATCCAATGGGAACGTCGGTGTCGTCGGAGGTTCCGACCAGGTCGAGGAGCTAATCGAGCGCAGCAAGCCCGAGAGGTACGTCAAGGCGCTCAACGCCCTCTGAGAACAGGACCTCCGAGTCCGGCACCACTCGGTCGCCGTTAAGTCGTCATCGGCATGTGCCAGCATGCATGTTCTGTATGACGTTTGAATAGCACTATATAGGAGAAACCCCTAGAACGTCGTACAGTGCCAAAGTGCGGTTTCTCGGACCGCATGTTTCGGTGGTATGATGGATGGGATGCATTTCAGAGCCAGGGCACCGCTGAGGATAGGGATAGCGGGTGGCGGTACGGACGTCGAGCCTTACGCCTCCATGAAGGGCGGAGCCGTTTTCAACACTACGATCAATCGTTATGCCTACTGTACGATCACTCCGACCAATGACCATTCGATGTCCATCCATTCCACAGACTATGGCAAGTTCGAGGCGCCCCTGGACGGAGGCCCGCTTGCGCTGGACGGCAACATGGATCTGATCAAGGCTGTCACCAACTACTTCAACATAACCGACGGGTTCAGGATGTTCCTGCAGTCCGAGGCCCCTCCGGGCTCCGGTCTCGGAGGATCGTCCACGGTCATCGTGTCGATCATCGCCGCCATCTGCGAATGGCAGGGCATCAAGCTCACCAGCATGGAGATGGCCCGTCTCGCATACAAGCTCGAGAGGGAGGACATCGGTCTCAAAGGCGGCAAGCAGGACCAGTTCGCCGCCGTGTTCGGTGGGTTCAACCTGATGAAGTTCAACAAGCACGGTGTAAACGTCAATCGTGTCAAAATCGATGACGACACCAAGAACGAGCTCCAGTACAGCTCCCTGCTGTGCTACACCGGCAATCCCCGTGAGTCCGCGAAGATCATCGAGAGCCAGGTGGAGAAGTTCAACAAGGGTCAGAACGAGGAGGCTCTGGACAAATCCGTGGAGATCGCCCTTTCGATGACCGCCGCGCTCGAAAGGGGTGACATCGTCACCGCCGGAGAGCTCCTCGACGAGTCATGGATCTACAAGAAGCAGTTCTCCAGCAAGATCTCCAATCCTCAGATCGATGCCCTCTACGAGGCCGCGAAGGACGAGGGCGCCATCGGCGGCAAGGTCTCCGGTGCAGGAGGTGGCGGTTTCATGTACTTCATATGCAAATACGACCGCAAGTACAGCGTGGCCAAGAGGCTCCAGAGCATGGGTGCGAGGGTCACCGACTTCATGTTCGAACCGGAGGGTGTGATCACGTGGAGGTATCCCAATGAATGATGAGATTGCGGCGGAATTGAAGAGGAGTGCGGAGACCATCTCGAGGATAGATCCCGCGCAGATCAGGAAGGCGGCCGACATCCTCATCGAAGCCTTCAGGAACGGCAACCAGGCCATCTTCATGGGCAACGGCGGATCGTCCGCGGACGCCCAGCACATCGCAGCCGAGTTCTCCGGGAGGTACATGATGGA
Source organism: uncultured Methanomassiliicoccales archaeon (assembly GCA_964560575.1). Taxonomy (GTDB): domain Archaea; phylum Thermoplasmatota; class Thermoplasmata; order Methanomassiliicoccales; family Methanomethylophilaceae; genus Methanoprimaticola. The sequence goes on from CAZLMR010000039.1 coordinate 1,699, forward strand.
GCGTCCAGCCCTTCCGGGGGTGTGCCTCTCCAACATCGCGCCCGTCACAGCCATAGGCAACGACTACAGCTACGACCTCGTATTCAAGAGGCAGATCGAGGGGATCTGCAGGAAGGGTGACGTGGTCATCGGCATGTCGACCTCTGGCAACTCCAAGAACGTCATCCTCGCCATGGAGGCCGCCAAGGAGCGTGGCGCCGTCACCATCTCGTTCACCGGGGACGGCGGCAGGATGAGGGAGATCGCGGACCATGCGGTCGTGATCCCGTCGAAGGAGACCCCCCGCATCCAGGAGGGCTATCTCTGCGCCTGCCACACCATGTGCGGCATAGTCGAGAGGGAGCTCTTCGGACAGCGAGCGGTGTTCATCGATCGCGACGACACCATCGCGAAGGACGTTCCATACTGCGACGATCCCGACAAGTTCGAGCTGTACGACTTCGTTCCATCGGCAGTCAGGCGTCTGAACGACGCCGGTTATCTGGTGATAATGGTCACCAATCAGTCCGGCATCGGTCGTGGCTACTTCACCGAGGAGACGCTCGGACGCATACACGACAAGGTCAGGGCGACCCTGGCGGTCGCAGGCGGACGCATCGACGACATCTTCTTCTGCCCCCACACGCCGGACGATCACTGCTCCTGCAGGAAACCCGAGGTGGGGATGGGTCTGGCGGCGATCGCCAAGCACGGCATCGACCCCTCGAAGTCCTTCATGATAGGGGACAACGAGAAGGACATGGAGTTCGGTAGGAGGCTCGGATGCAGATGCATACAGGTCTCCGAATCCTTCACATTCAGGGATGCAGTGGACGAGATCCTCGGGGATGGCCGGAACGCCCCGTCGACACGATAATTTGAATATAACTAATAACAGTGCAGTCCTGGAATTGGGGCCATGTCCCCTCTATTCATTTCCAAGGTGATTCCATGGACAAGACGGAAAAGATCTGGCTGAACGGCGAGCTTGTCAACTGGGAGGATGCAAAGGTTCACGTCCTTGCACATGCCCTGAACTACGGGACCGGTGTCTTCGAGGGCATCAGGGTCTACCACACCCCGAAGGGCATGGCCATCTTCAGGCTGAAGGACCACGTCCAGAGGATGATCGACGGCTGCAAGATGATGGGCATCGACCTCGAGTTCGGTGGAAAGACCTACGGATTCGAGGAGATCTGCGACGCCATCAAGGACGTCGTCCGTGCCAACGGCGAGATGGTCGACTATGTCAAGCCCTGCGTCTTCCTCAGCGGAGAAGAGGTCGGGCTCAACCCCATCGGCGTCCCCGTCTCCATGGCCATCACCTGCGTCCACATGGGCAACTACCTGGGGACCGGCTCCGATGCTGGTGCCAAGCTGATCACCTCCTCCTGGCAGAGGCCCGACAACCTGTGCGGTCCCGCCGGCGCCAAGGTCAACGGATCCTACGTCGCATCCACCCTTGCCAAGAGGGAGGCCGTCCGTCAGGGCGCCAACGAGGCCGTCATGCTGAACTCCGTCGGACATGTCGCAGAGTGCACGGGGGAGAACATCTTCATGTACCTCCAGGGAGAGATCGTCACACCCGCATCCGCCGAGAGCATCCTCAACGGAATCACCAGGCGCTCCATCATCCAGGTCGCCAGGGACATGGGGTACAAGGTCGTCGAGACCGAGGTCTCCAGGTTCATGCTGATGTCGTCCGACGAGGTCTGGATGACCGGAACCGCCGCTGAGATCGCACCCGTCACCAGCGTCGACGGGAGGCCCATCGGCGACGGAAAGATCGGAAAGGTCGCCATCAGCATCCACGCCAAGTTCCACGACATCGTCACCGGCAAGGACCCTAAGTACGACGCCTGGCTCGACTACGTTAACTGATCTAAACCCAGAGGGCCCCACAGGGCCCTCTCCTTATCATCATCAAATGGCTCCTCTTCAGTAACAAATCTTTTAATCCTCTTGTGGAATCTTAGGGCGTGACCTCAACCAAGACCCTTGTATCGATGTCGATTGGACTCTCGGTCGTTCTGGGAGTCATAGCGTTCTTCGCAGGGGATTGGATGTGGCTCATCATCGACATCCTCTGTGTCGTCATGCTGGCGGTTCCGTTCACAATGAATCTGGGGTATCGCTACAACAGGGGGATGATCATCCTGTCCATGGTTGCTCCTGTCCTCGCGGTCATCACCCAGGGTGCGGATTACGTCACGAACCTGCATGACGACATGATCCTGGATGTGAACATCTACTCATGTCTCACAGCGGCCATCCAGGCGTATCAGTGCTACACAATAGGGCTGATGCTTGCCGTTCTCATGGACCGCAGCTTCGGGATGAGGATGACGAAGATGTGGATGATCGTGTTCGCCCTGGCGTTCGCGATGACGCTCTCCGCCCTGGACATGTTCTTCGTGTTCAGCGACATGTACGTTGCCGGATATCCGGTGTTCAACGAGGACTTCTACGACACCGACAGGTACACGAACGGGATCCTGATGGCGGTGCCAGTCATCACCACGTTCGTCACGGCGGTGACGGCCGTGTACATAACGCTGGCGTATCGTGGCCAAAGCAAGGACATATTCATCGACACCGAGGAGGTCGAAGCATGAAGCGCATCAGGGCGATCGACGTCATATCCATGGTTCTCGGAGTCATAGTGATCTCGATGGCGTTCCTGTCCCCGGACATCCTGGAGCACAACATCAGGATCACGGTGATCTGCGGGATCATATGCTTCATCCCGTTCGTGATCAGGTGCACGGGGGCTTTCACCGTCCCTCTGTTCCTGAACGTGCTGATCCTGGCATCCGCGTTCTTCCACGCGTTCGGATTGGCCGTCAACATCTATGCGCTGGGGGGATTCTACGATACGATAACCCATACCCTGTCCTCCATGACGGTCAGCATATGCATATTCATGGTTTTGGCATGTTTCCAGCATTATGCCAAGGGTGCCGTCAACTTCTCCGGCAGGGGATTGGCTCTGTTCACGGCACTGCTGGGGATGACGTTCAGTGTCTACTGGGAGGTAATAGAGTACTGCTCAGACATACTGACGGGTTCCGTGACCCAGTACAGCCCCTATGACACGCTCACGGATCTGGTCTGTGATTTCATCGGCAACATCCTGGCATCCGTGTTCGTCGGCATCTACATGACATGCCGCAGCCCTGCGGATCTGGTGGAGTCTTTCGAAGTGCATCCGAAGATAAAGTACCTGGCATTCACGGACCGCAAAGGGAAGGCGGAGTGATCACTGGTTGTGTATCGAGCCCTTCCTGAAGACCACGTATTTGCTGAATCCCCAGTTCAACGCGATCTCCACGACGCTCGTGATGACCCTCGTGATCATCCCCTCGGCTCCGAATATGCTGCATGTGAACAGGGTCACACCGAACTCCAGGCCGGCTATGTTGTACATCAGATAGAACAGCACGGCCGCGACGATCATGGTGATTATCCTGGCCCCGAAAAAGAATCCCGCCTCCTCCGCCACAGCCTTCTTCTCCAGCGTCTTGCTTTCGAAGACGATCCATTTGTTGACGACGAAGGCGAATGCGACGCTGGCCACCCATGACAGGATGTTGCTGATCGCAGGGGCTATGTCCACCCAGACGAACGCGGCATACGAACCCCAGCTGATCAGGGTGGTGAATCCTCCGCAGATGATGTAGAGTATCGCCTCCTTGTGCTTCGTCAGCAGATCACTGATGTTCAGAGCCATCTGTGCGCTTCACAGTATCATAGTAGATAATTCCTTGGACGGAGCAGACACTACTATGCGACGTCTTTTCCGAACGCGAGTTCACAATAGATTAATATCGAATGCCGATGGAGGTTATCCATGGACTCGGGGCGTGTCGGTGCAATACTCAGTGCGGTCGTGGCTCTGGTGTCGCTGATCCTGGCGTTGGGCGACATGGAGGGCAACATGATAGTCACCTCCATCTTCGTGCTCGTATTCGGCATCATAGCCTCGAAGCGTTGCTCGCTCAGGATGAATCGCTTCATCCTTATCGCCGCGTTCGTGACGCTCGTGTGCACCGCGCTGTCCGTGACGGTGTTCTCGCAGAGCGCCATCGATCCCGAGAGCGATTCCGAGTTCGCATGGTTCTATGCCATGGCGTTCCTGCATGCCATACCGCTGGTTCCGCTTACATTCGCGGCGTTCATCATCACGGCCTCCGTATCCGAGGCGTCGTACAACTGGGCGGTGGTCCGCGGACTGAGCCCGTTCATAGCCATGGGCATGCAGGTCCCGGGATTCGTGGTCGAATACCTGGATCCCAAGAACGTGGACAACGGGTACATCCTCTACACCCTTCTCATGATGTTCGTCGTCATGGCGGTCTGCGGGGTCCTGATTTCCCAATACATGAGGAAGAACAGGCTGATCATCAACGAGAACGGGGTGGTGATGCTCGAATGAACGCCGAGGAGGATCGCAGGGAGAGGAGGACGGCATGGGCCCTTCTCATCGGAGCGCCGGTCGTGTTCGCCATCATATGCTACACGGTCCTGATCGGGGCCGCCCCCGGTCTCGACGCCGGTCATCCTGTGGAGTACCTGGCCGCCACATGCCTGGCCTGGGCATTGATCTCCACGGTCCTGCCCATACTCAGGCTCCTCTGCCTTGTGTCATTGCCGCCGGCGATGATCGGTGTGATCTACTTCGACATGTTCTTCTACGTCATCGGGCTGTGCAGCGGCTGCTATCTCAACATAAGCTGGTTCGGGGATTTCGGCCATGTGGTGTCCTCGACCATCGTCACCATAATCGTGTTCGTGGGGCTCTGTCTGATCGAGGCCCACTCCCCCGCGCATGTCACCTTCGGGAACCGTGTGGGCATGTCCATCATGCTCTTCCTGGTGGCGCTGAGCTTCGGCGGGATCTGGGAGATGATCGAGGGCTTCACCGACGGGGTGACCGGCAATGCGTACATGGTCTACGGGGCGTCCGACACCATGGGCGACCTGTCAGCCGACCTCATCGGGGCCATGATAGTCTCCGCAGGGGTCTATCTGTACCTGGGGTCGCACAGCCCCTCCGACATCTCGTCCAAGGTCAGGTTCGGACGCAGGGCCTTCGAGATCGAGGACTGAGGGGGGATGGCGAGGTGAGGACTCTCGACGGTATCCGGAGATACCAGCTCACCATCATCGTCCTGTTCCTGATAGCATGCATCGGGTATCTCGTGGCGGTCCATGCTCTGGGCATTGAGACGGAGGTCATGAGGGACCGCTTCTGGAAGAATGCCGAGCCCCTGTTCAACGGCGAGGTCCCGGTTATGGAGTACCCTCCGTTCGCGCTGGTGTTCTTCGCCATACCCAGACTGTTCGCCGACACCGCCTGGGGATACAATATCGCCTACGTGGCGGAGGTGTTCGTCTTCATGGTGGCAGGCCTTCTGCTGGTCTCCAAGCTCGCGGAGAGACTGGGCCACGATCAGAAGAGGGCGATGCTGGTCTATGCGATCCTGATGCTGCTGATGCTGGAGTTCGTGCTAGACCGCTACGACATATTCCCGGCGGTCCTCACGCTCGCCTCGTTCTACCTGTTCGCCACCAGGCGCTACGGATGGGCCTGCCTGGTCCTGGCCGTCGCCACCACGACCAAACTCTACCCGGCGGTGCTGTTCCCGCTGTACTTCCTCTATCTGGCGTACAACAGGCAGTGGCGGGATACATGGGTGTCGGCCCTGGCATTCTTCGGGACGGGTGCGGCGATCGCCGCCGTGGCGTGGATCATCAACCCGGAGCTGATCACGAACTTCCTCGGCTACCACACCGACCGCCCGCTCCAGATAGAGTCCGTGCCCTCGTCCATCGTGTATCTCCTGTCGATGCTGGGTCTGACCGACGTCTCGATACAGCCGTTCGGGGATCCGGGCAGCTTCGGCTCCGACAACCTGGTCGGACCGCTCCCGGATGCCGTGGCCGAGGCCATGATGCCGCTGATGGTCGGGCTGATCCTGGTCACGTATACCGTGTACGCGGTGCTGAGGCACAGGGGCGTCGGTGACGACGGTCTGAGGCTCATGGGTCTCGGGATCATAGCGGTGCTGATGCTGTTCATGGTGGCCAACAAGGTGTTCTCATCCCAGTACCTGATCTGGGTCATAGTGCCGGTCGCCTTCATAGTAGCATCGCGCCAGGGGACGTTCGAGAGGCGGCTGTTCCTTTTGACGGTGGCCACGTTCGTGCTGACCCAGGTCAACTTCGCGTACAACATCGGCTATCTCGGTGGCGGGACGAACATAAACGACCTGGGCATGATGATTATCCTGATCAGGAACATCCTCGCCGTGTACATGACGTGGATGGTTGTCAGGGAGATGGTGCGCTCCATCCGCGGTGAGGACGTCGGGACCCACGATGTCCGCCTGTCGCGTGTCCTCAGGGACCGTTTCCCGAACAGAGCCAGATGATTCCGGGCGAGCTCCGACTTTAAAAAAGGGCCCACGGCAACCCATATATATCATCAGCTTTTAGTCCGGGATGCTCTCCAAGAGCCGATGAATGATGAAGGCGCCTTTGAGCGTCTGAAAGAGGTAATTGAAATGTCCGTATTCGTGAAATTTGAGACACCTAAGGAACTCTCCGACAAAGCCTACTCCCTCGCCGAGATGGCCAGGGACGGCGGAAAGATCAAGAAGGGAACCAACGAGGTCACCAAGACTGTCGAGCGCGGCGCCGCTGCCATCGTTATCATGGCCACCGATGTCGAGCCCCCAGAGATTCTCGCCCACATGCCCGCCCTGTGCGAGGAGAGGGGCGTCCCCTACGTCTACGTTCCCAGCAAGATCGAGCTCGGAAAGGCCATCGGACTCGACAAGCCCGCAGCCTCCGTCGCCATCATGGATGTCGGAAAGGGCAAGGCCCTCTGCGACGAGATCGCCCAGGCAGTCCAGGCTCTCAAGAACTGAGGTGAGCTGAATGGTCGACACTGACAGC
>CAZLMR010000040.1:0-8442 GCA_964560575.1 uncultured Methanomassiliicoccales archaeon
AGGGCCAGGTTCCTCAGGCTGCCGTCGTCCCCACCGTCGGACGCCATGCGCCTCATCATTTCGGAGCGTCCCTCGGCGCGTGCCTCCAATCCGGACATGCGCAGGGCACGGTCCATCAGGTCCGCAGCCTCGTTCAGCAGCCTCTCCGCTTCACGGAGCATCCTGGCGCGCTCGCCTCTGTCCGTGTCGCACCCTCCTGTCGAACGAGTATCTGGCAGGCACGGATGTGCTTCCCTGGGCGGAGTATCCGCAGACCTTGCATCTGCGCTTGAGCTCCACGGTCTTCCCGTCGAGGGTCCTGTTCCTCACGGAGAGGAGTATCGATCCGCAGACCGGGCACCACTTGCCTGTCGGTTTCCCGCGGTCGGCGTAGGAGATCTCGAGCTTGAACAGCTGTCTCGAGATGCCGACCCTTCTGATCCTCTCGGCTCCGATGCGGTAGTCCGTGTCCATGCACATCAGCTCAGCCGATACGGACTCGCACAGCTCCTTCTGGGAGTGCAGATGCGGGGTGCGGACGAGCACGTTCTCGATCGCCTTGGCGACCTCGTCCTCCGAGGGGATCCTGTAGGACATATGCTAGGGTGATGCATGTGCCGATATTTATCACGGGACCTGACCTTTTAAGGGGGAGCGCGATACGGCCGTATCCGCGGGAGTGGCCGAGCGGGCCAAAGGCGCGGGACTTAAGATCCCGTCCTTAGTGGTTCAGGGGTTCGAATCCCCTCTCCCGCACCATGTCATGCATCCGCCTTTGAGCGCATACCAATATATCCGATGCATCTGCATTCGATACTCATGTCAGCCAAATCTGACGAATTCAAGGTTCAGCTTCTCGAGACCTTCGCCTCGCTCATCACGGCGGCCTTCGGTCTCATAGCGGCCCTGGCATGGAACGACACCATCAAGGCGGTCATCAAGGAGGTGTTCGGAACTGAGGACGATCTCGTCGGAATGTTCGTCTACGCCATAATCGTGACAGTGATCGCGGTCATCATGACCCTGCTGATCTCCAGGTCTCTGTCCAAGGCCAAGAAGGCCCTCCATCTCATGAAGGAGGACGAGGACAAGGAGTGAACCTCAATCGGACCCACCGGGCCCGTCGTCGTCTCCATGGGTCGGCGTCTCAGGCTCGATGTCCGCAAACCTCTTCCTCAGCTTCCTGAGCCTCTTGTCGTTCTCACGGTTCCTGACATACGTCAGGAGCGTCATCCCCGTGAGCTCTTCCGTCCTCGGCCCGGAGCGCACGTAGAATATCTCGATCTTCCCGTCCTTGAAGAAGACGGGCACAGGGCATGGGGAGCATCTCACCCTGATGACCACCTTGTCATCGAAGTCCAGCATGTCGAACCTGATGTACGGGAGGAATCCGTTCCCGATCTTGCTGGAGATGAGGTTCGTAAGATGGAGCCCCATCTTGTCCTTGTTCTCGAAGCTGTCAAGGTCGGCTCCGCATATGGATCCGTCATCCGCGACCCCTATCAGCAGGTCGCCGCCGTCGGAGTTCAGGAACGCGACTATCGTCTTCAGGACGGCCTTCTCCATCCTCTTGTCCGTCTCACCCGTCTCCAGGTTCGTGCGCAGGGTGGACTTGAACTCCAGTCTGTTGGATTCCCCGGATTCGATGAGCTTGAGGGTCTCGGCCTTCTCCGCATCCCTTATCCCCAATGCCTCGGAGTTGACCTCCATGAACCATCCCAGGGTGTATCTGAAGAGGTCGTGCCTGTCATCCTCGTAATAGAGGACGCAGACCACGGCGGTCCCCAGGATGACCATCACGATCTCCTCCATCAGCGTGGGGAGGCTGATCGCCTCCATCACGTCCCCGAGATAGTACTGGAACACCCTCAGGACGGTGTACATGGACACGGATACGGAGAGCACGAAGAACATGACCATCAGTGGCCGTTCGCCACGGACCCCGGGGGCGGATCCCAGGAACATGTACACCAGAATCAGGCCCAGCAGCCCGAAGTTCACCCCAACGAGGAAGTTCACCGCGAGAGTCAGGATCGAGCTGTCGGTGAGCGCCCTGCCCACGACCCAGATGTAGAACGTCAGGCACATCATGATCACGATGAGCGGCGGGATGTGGACTCCCTTCCTGTCGGTGAATATCGTCATCGCCAGAACGACGATCACCGGCAGGGTCAGCACGAGGTCGCGGGTCTCACCGAAGAGCGGGGATGCGATCGCGATGAAGAATGTCACCAGCAGCATGACTACGTACAGCAGCATGGCGAACCTGCGGAGACGCATCGGCACGTCGCCCGCTATGTGGCCGTCTTCTTCCGGCATGCCATTGGCAACGATGTACGCATCTTTATGGTTGCGTCAGGAACCTCCGCGCGTACGCGATTAATATAAATATCGTCGGTAGATTCGACGCTCAACGGAGTAATATTCTTGCCAGGTGAAGTGAAGAAGAACAAGGTCGTCGTCAACCATCCGGCACCGTCCGGACAGTACGGCGACAAAGGGGCCAGGAAGAACAAGCAGCAGAGGACCAAGGAGTCCACCAAGAGACAGGCGATGCTGAACACCCACAGGATCAACCCGTTCAAGTACGACATGAACGAGATCCTGGAGGCGTCGGCGATGGATCCGTCCAAGGCCTCGTCATTCCTGGCATCCGTTATCGCCAAGGCGTCCCGTGTATCGACCAAGGACGCCAAGGACTTCGTCAAGACCTTCCTGGAATCCGGGGACCTGACCAAGGAGGAGCACGACAAGATCTGCAAGCTCCTGGACAGGTACAGCCGCTGGCGCTGAGGTCGTCCATGAGATCGGCCGAGATGAGGGACGGCAGGGTATTCGTCCTCCGTCTTGAGGAGGGAGAGGTCCTCCACGAATCCGTGGAATCATTCTGCAGGGAGCACGGGGTCAGGCACGCCACGGTCACGGCAGTGGGCGGTGTCGATGCAGGCTCTCGTTACGTTTCGGGTCCGACGATGCCCGTAGGGGACAGGATAGTCCCGATCGTCTGTACAGTGGATGCACACAGCGAGCTCACAGGGACCGGCACGATCTTCCCTGACGAGGACGGCAACCCGGTGATGCACATGCACGGGTCCATCGGCAGGGAGGGTCGCTCGTCCACAGGGTGCTTCCGTGTCAGGATGGTGGTCTGGCTCGTCATGGAGGTCGTCATCCGCGAGATCATCGGGGAGGGTCCCGTCAGGACCGTGTCCGACCCGAGGATCGACGCCAAGCTACTGGAGATTCGCTGACATGGCATCCGAGGAGATACTCCACAAGACGCTCCGCAATGCGGACGGGAAGCCCTTCGCCAAGTACAAGGGCATAACCAACAACTTCACCACTGAGGCGTTCGAGCTTCTGGTGGACGAGGTCCAGAACGACAGGGCTGGTCACAGCCGCATGAGGGTCAGGGTGCCGATGAGGCTCGCCGGATTCCCGGAGGACACGTATTCCAACGATTCCCGGAGGACCGCCCTGAGGGACCTCATAGCCAGGCGTTTCTGGGAATGCGCCCGCACCTATGCGCGCTCCCCGATACCCAAGACAGACGGCGGGGAGGTGTACATCCCGCGTCCGGGGCAGGAGATCGTGGAGAGGGGGAGCGTCGCGGTCACCGAACATTACGTGGAGGTGTCCTTTACGGCCGACCTGCCGTCGTCAGGCGGGAAGGTCAACGCGATGGCCACGGAGGAACTGATCTTCGGCAGGATCGGCAGGATAGTCGCTGAATCCATGATGTTCAGGGCGTACAAGCAGGCCAAGCTCTACAATCACATCCAGACCGCCGAGAACGCCGACCATATCAGGGCCAGCCTCGGAGGGATGGGACTAGCGTCCTTCGTTGCTGTGGGGTCCATCCTTCCGAGGAGGGACGATGACCTTGCGCCCATGACCGATGCGGTGCCTTTCGATTGCGACGATTCCCTGAAGGTGACCATCGACGTCCCCAACGGGGAGCCGATCGTCGGCATGGGCATACCGGCTGGATTCACCGTGATCGCGGGGGCCAGCCGCTGCGGGAAGTCGGTGCTGGCGGATGCCGTTTTCTCAGGGATTTATGACCACATACCAGGCGACGGCAGGGAGTATGTCGTGACCGTACCGGATGCTGCTTACGTGATGGCCGAATCCGGCCGTCCGGCGGACTCCGTGGATGTTTCCTCGTTCATTCCGACGACCGAGGGGTCGTCGGCTGTCAACACGTCGTCTGTACCATCTCCGATGTCCGAGCTCGTGTCGATCTCGGAGGCGGTCGAGATGGGCGCCGAGCTCGTCATACTCGACGAGGAGTACTCCAACCCGTGCGTCCTCAGGAGGGGTTTCATGGCGGACGGGGATCCGCTCATACCTGTGTCCGAGCTCGGTCATCCCATGGGGGAGGCCGGAGTGTCGGTGCTCATGGTCACAGGGGACAGGGATGCCGTGTCCATGGCGGACACGGTCCTGATCATGGATGGACACAGGGCACGCAGGGTCGAGGTTGACAGGAAGGATCCGGGAAGGACCTATTCCAGGCCCAACACAAGGTATCCGGTCTCCAAGAACATCGTCTATGAGAAGGGACGCAAGGAGGTCAGCACCTCCGCACAGGGAGTCAGGACCGTGGAGATCGGCGAGTACAAGGTGAACGTGCCTGTGTCGGGGCTTTTCGACACGGCACAGACACGTGCGGTGGCTGATGCGATCGTCGCTGCCAGGGAGATGATGGACGGCTCCGCATCGATGTTGGAAGTGTGCAGGGCTGCGGTGGATGTCGTGATGGCATACGATCCCGAGAACGGCGGCTCGATGCACAGGGCGCGCCCGAGGCCGATGGACCTCGCTGCGGTGATGAACAGGCATCCTCAGATGCTCTGTATCCAGAAGAGGTGACCTGACACCCCGGAGGTCCGGGGCGTCGGTCAGAATCGGAGTTTCCCGACGCGGTCGGGTTCATCTCCTGTTGTTGCCGAAAGAGTCCTGCCACTTGTTGAAGACCTTGTCGGCGTACTGCGACATGTGGACCTGGTCCTCCTTGCTCTCGGGGACAACGAATCCGCTGATCGGGTACTCCTTGTCGCAGAACGGGCACCTCACATAGGGGCAGTTCTGGTTGGCTTGTGGGCAGGCCTTGCATGCGACAGCCCTCGACTGGAACAGACTGAACTCCCTTCCGCAGTTGGGGCAGAGGTATCTCCTGGCCGCGATCTTCAGATCCTTGTGGATGCCCGCGGCTCTCTCCTCGGGGGTCAGCCACATGGGCGACCTGGGGGAGATGGGGGTGTTGTACGACGGTGTCTCATCGTATTCGTAACTCATTGTCTCAGATCCCCTTGGCGGCCTTCACGACGGCCCTCAGCCTCTCCACGTCGTCGCACTGCTCTATGAGTGTCCCGGTGACGATGATGTCCGCTCCGGCCTTCCTGGCCGCCTCTGCTGCCTCGGGGGTCCTGATGCCTCCGCCAACGATGAGGGGTATGGAGATGGAATCCTTCACCGCTCTGATCATCTCGGGAGGAACGGGCTGTCCGGCGCCGGACCCAGCCTCGAGGTAGGCGAGGTTCATTCCGAACATCTCGCATGCCAGTGCGTAGGACACCGCGGACTTCACATCCTCGCGTTTCACCAGTTTCGCCTTTCCGACCTCTCCGACCTTCATGCCGGGTTCGACGACGATGTATCCCATCGGGATGGTCTCGATCCCCAGCTTCTTGATGTAGGGAGCGGCGTACACCTGGGCCCCCATGATCCAGTCGGTGATCGAGCTGTTCATCATGCTCATGAAGAGCAGGGCGTCTATGTCGGGAGAGATCGCCTCCGCGTTCCCAGGGAACAGGATCGCAGGAAGACCGGAGGTCTCCTTGATGGCTTTGGCAGTCTCAGAGAGGTTCTGGGCGGTGACGCCTGTGGAACCTCCGATGAAAATGGCATCGGTTCCCGCCTCTTTCATGTGCCTTGCCATCTCCCCAGCCTTTTCCGCAGACTGTTTGTCGGGATCGAGGAGGGCTACATGCAGGGTCCCCTCGGACATCCTGTCGAGGAGGTACTGTTTGACTGTCATTTCTTATCACACCGAATCATAGGCTCGGGGAAGTCATCCCGAGATATGGTGCCGTGAAGGCATCATCAGTACTATGCGAGTGCACTATAAATAAGGTGTTTCCCACAGCAGTGCCAGACGTGCAATCCATCAGGTCGGTCGTCGTCACGACGGGAGGATCCCGCCACGAACCATATTTAAGATGAAGCGTTCTCCGAACGGACATGGAGTTCTACCTGATGACCGACTCGGAGGAGGTGAGGCCCACCCAGAACTGGGAGGACATAGGCACCGCCCTGTCCGGAGTGACATCAGGCGACATCGAGTTCGTGGTCCTTTCCAAAGGGGATTCGGGGGACGACTACATCCAGACGTCGATGTGGAACGCCGGTATGATCCTGCGCCCGAGCTACATCGCGGAGATCAGCATCTCAGGCGACAAGGGCGTTCGCCATTACAGGATGAAGACGAAGGATTTCCATGCCATCTACAGTGCCTTCCGCGCGTATTTCGACGGATGGGATCCCGTGGTGACCAAGTGGGACGACGTCACCGATGAGTTCGCGGACTGACTCGGTTCCTGAAGATGTGGTAGTGTCTCGACAGGGATCCGTGCACCTTCTGCAGGTAGACGTTCTCGAGGGTCATGGAATCGAATTCGACCGGGTGCGGCAGGACGACTCCTGCTCTGGCTCCCTTCTTCAGCGACTTGGGGATCGCCTCGCCTGCCCTGGCGTAGATATGGTCTATGTTCTCTCCGCCGGTCTTCGTGGATCTGCCGTAGGGCGGATCGGTGCATATGGCATCCATCTCAGGGAACCTTTCTCCTATCTCGCCTATGTCGATGGTGTCGAAGTCGGCCAGTTCGAGACCGTAGAAGTCCATGTTCTCTTGGCATCCTATGACCATCTCCTCGTCGAAGTCTGACGCTACGGCCTTCATACCCATCTCGGCGGCTTCGATGACGATGCCTCCTGTGCCGCAGAACGGGTCCAGGACGGTTCCTCCCCGCCTCACACCCGTCAGGTTGATGAGCGCCCGGGCGTACTTGGGGTGAAGGGATATCGGCGAGAAGAACGGCCGCTCTCCGACCTTGCGCTTCTCCAGGAGGTCCGTATCGGTGACATGCTGCTCTATGTAGAGGTGCACGCCGTCGCACATCTGCATCCTCACGACGGTGTCCGGTTCACGGAGGTTCACGTCGTTGTGCCTGGACAGTATGCCGCCGATCCTTCTGATGAGCCCCTGCGAGTCGACGTCCTTCATCATGCCCTCGAACCTCTTCGCGCGGATCGCGAAGCTCCCCTCCGGAAGAACGGTCTTCTCGAGTCCGGAGATGTCATCCGGTGTGTACTCGCCGAGATAGCGTCCTATGCTGTGCGTCAGGGCGATGCGGTCGGCGATCCCTGGGAGGAACCTCTCATCGAAGGATGCGACCATGTATCCGGGTCCCGTCTTGACGATCTCATAGGAATCAGACTCAGCCTCGAGGCAGCTCCTCGCCTCGGCGAGTGGCATGTCTTTGGATTCCCCGGACAGTTCGAAGAAGAATTGGGGGCTCATGCCCCCGGGTTAGGTTTCAGTCCTTTATTCCATCTTCGGTGACCATGAACACGGCCTCTCCCTCGGGCAGGTTGGGCGAATCGATCAGCCTGGCAATCCTCTTGCCGGCCTTCCCCTTCCTGAGGTAGATACGGAATGTCGCGGTGTGCCCCACTATGTGTCCTCCGATGGGCCTGGTCGGGTCCCCGAAGAACGCATCGGGCTTCGCCGCCACCTGGTTGGTCACGGCGATGACTGCGTTGTTCACGGTGGCGAAGTTGAGCAGGTCATGCATATGGCGGTTGAGGATCTGCTGCCTCTCGGCGAGCGCACCCCTTCCCACATACTCCGCTCTGAAGTGGGATGTGAGCGAGTCCACGATCAGTAGCCTGACCTTGGTCTCCTGGGCCAGTTCCATGGCCTTGTCAACCAGCAGGACCTGGTGCTGCGAGTTGAACGCTCTGGCGACGTGGATCCTCTTCAGGACCTCGTCGGGATCCTCCCCGAGATAGTTGGCCATCTGGATGATCCTCTCGGGTCTGAACGTGTTCTCTGTGTCGATGATGATGACATCCGAATCAAGCCCTCCCCTCTCCTCGGGCAGGGTGGCGTTCACGGCCAGCTGGAAGCAGACCTGGGTCTTGCAGCTTCCGAACTCTCCGAAGAACTCGACGATGGACTGGCTCTCCAGCCCTCCGGCGAGGAGCTCGTCGAACGCCTTGGATCCGGTCGTGAGCTTTGTCACGGCCTTGCGTCTCTCAAGGATGTCCTCTCCTGTCTCGAAACCTCCGATGTCAGCGCAAAGCTTGGCACCCTCGATGATGTCCGCAGCCTTCTTCTCGCCTATTTCGCATGTCTCAGCGAGTTCTTTGGGAGAAGCGACTGCGATGGCCATCAGC
>CAZLMR010000041.1:0-8050 GCA_964560575.1 uncultured Methanomassiliicoccales archaeon
CAGAATTCATGAGTGCACTCCCTCGCAGGGAGGAGATCATGATTCTCCATCTTCGCAAGCCGCCTTGGCGACCCGCGCATTCCCGTGTATATCGAAGAGGTATATAAGCCTTGTGTTTCAGGCTCTTCCTCGCCGACATACAGGTCTCGTGACTTGGATCGGTGGTGTCTCAGGTAAGTCACCCCGCCGCATCGCGCATTCCCCTGTATATCGGGAAGGTATATAAGCCTTGTGTTTCAGGCCTTTTCCTCGACGACATACGTCTTGCGACTTGTCCGGTTGAGTCCCACCGAGTGGGTCTCTCCGACGCATCGCACAATACCCTTGACACACAACCTCTATTTAAATTTTTCTCAATGGCGATTGACAATAAAGCTGTTTTTCATACTTTGATGAATGATTATATTCATTCGATATCCAGATGGATGTGACGGCCCGGAGCCGGACATCTCCGGGACATCTCGGCGACCGATCCGTCTCCGAATCCCACATTATTGATAGTTCATTCTTTACTTATTATATGGGCCCGTAATCGCCGGAATTCTGCGGCGGAACCCGGAAGAATTGCGTCCGAGAGCATCTGCTGAAAAGACAGAACATGATTGGCGATTCCGAGCAGTGAATATGGAACGGTTGCTACGATCCCGGAAACGATCCGTCCACGACCGTGCGTCGAGAACTCCGAGGTTCACACAACCTCGTAGAAGCTCGCGCGTGCGGATGGTCTCTCCGACTAAAGCAAAGATTTAAAGAGAATGCGCACTTCCCGCGTACGTAACTGTGGAGATGGCCCAGCCTGGTAAGGCGTAGGACTGCTAATCCTATGTCCCAAAAGGACCCGGGGGTTCGAATCCCCCTCTCCACGCCAATTCGCCATCTGGCTGTGAATTCAATTTTTTCGAGCCGGAATTTTCCAAGCTGATTATTTCCGAAAATTACGACGATCGTCGGAGGTACTAATGACCTCCGTCGGCTACCTCTCGCAGCCGACACTGGAGGCGTTCGGATCCCCGCCGGAGACCGATTCCCGCCCGAAGACCTGCTGGCGCACGAACTTCAACGGCGGATGGGTCGATTCGCATTGGCTCTACGAGGCCCTGATCGGAGGTGACGTCTTCCTCGCCGACGACTGGCTGCAGGAGACCTTCCTCGACTACATCGAGAAGCAGGTCCGCATCGAGTTCTACAACTACGAGACCCGTGAGTTCTTCTACGCCCCGGTCGCCAAGCGCGGGAACCTCTACTACGCGATGAAGAAGGGCGCGGTCCGCGACGAGATCTCCGAGGCCATGTCGAAGATCGTCTTTGATGAGCCCGTCCCCGGATTCAGGAACCTCAGGAGGACCAGGCTTCTCTTCGTGACACTGACCTTCGATCCCAGGAAGTTCACGGCCGAGAGGGCCTGGGCGGCTCTGAAGTCCACCCGCCCCGAGGGCATGGACAACATCTACAACGTGATCAACGGGTTCACGGCCAACATCTCGAAGATCTTCGGGACCAACGGGAAGCTCGTTTCGAAGGAGGCACAGGCCAACGGATATCCCGCACCGCATCTCCTGATCGTCCTGGACGAGCCCGTCCTCGTCCGCCGTAAGAGGGTCAGGGGAGACATCGTCAAGTGGTACATCGAGGATCCGGCGATTCTGAGACGGCTCGGGAAAGACGACGAGTCCAGGAGACTTGTCAGGTCGGATTACAGGGCGGCGATAGACTCCAACCCCGTCTGGAAGCACGGGTTCTTCGATATCGAGGGTGTGGTCTCCGACCAGAAGTTCAACGGCAGGAAGAACGTCTGCGCATACCTGTTCAAGTACATGTCCAAGTGCCTCACCAGGGACCACTGCCATTCCACATCCTCCCTTAGGACCATCAGGGAATGCAGGGACCACAACCTCTTGGTCGCCTTGTACACGCACCTGTGCAACAAGTGCTTCAGGAACAGGGACATCACCTACGGGAAGGGATTCAGGGAGAGGATCGGGCTACTGCGCGAGAAGCGGGAGGAGACCGAAAGGGAACCGTCACCCTGGACCTACCTCGGCATGGTCGATGAATCCATCGTTCTCGAACGCATTCGTCATCACAGGAACGGAACTGTCACCGAAGACTCACACGACATTGGACAGAACGGTCATGGTTCAGACCGGTTCACAGATTGATGAGGATCAGAGTCAGAACCCCCAACTCCAACAGAAGGAAGAAGATACTGACCCCGATTGTCGTTCTGTGCATGAACAGCTCACTGGATTTGCCGTCCCCGTACGTCTCCCCTTTCACGACTCTCGTGACGCCCATGCAAGCCAGACATATGATTGTAAAAAGCGTGGGTGCGATGATGAGTTCGAATTTCGAACCCCAACGGTTGGGTTCTGTTGAATCGAAGCTCCAGTGTGCAGGAATCGTATCCGGCAGGAAGATGAGGGCCGCAATCACCACCACCCATAAGATCACCAGTATCGCGAAAGATGCACGGTTCTCGCGGTAGACCTCATCCATCATGCAGGATGAATCCGAAACAGACCTTATCTCTGTTTCTTTGTTTTATCAATACGGGCTTGAGATGTTCTTCGAATCCCTCTGCACTTCCAACCATGCTCTGTCCCAATCACCGCGTCAGCGGTGACGGCGTCGGACGGTCGCCGCCCGTCCCGCCTTTGGCGGAGGGCGCGGCCGTACGGCGACGGGGAGCCGCGCAGCGGCGACCGACCCGAGCGCAGCGAGGGTCAGACTTGATAGAGAATACGTGAGTTAAAACTCATAGATTCCATCCAGACATTTTTAGTGTCAATATCCAGTGGTATGCTGTTGCGCTTAAGTATATATAAACATAGATCAACACTGATGTACCCTGATTGTTCATGATTGTAGCAATCAATATTGGTATGCCTGTTATCAGTGCTATCAATATGGTCATGCGATTGTTCCTATACCCGCATGAAGAGTGTAGTGTTACCAGCACTAACATTGAGAAATAACACATCAACATAATTAGGACTGCATATGTTGTGTTACCTGCTTCCCATTCCACTCCCGCTATCAATCCAATAAAAAATACTATAATAAAACCAAAATTCACGGCGTTTTGATTATAAAATCTTCTGAAAAGATAATAACTTTTATTGTACGTGAAATAATCGTACATTGACCAATATCCAAGTTTATTCCCAATCTTAAACCAAGTTGTACTTAGATTTCCTTCAGAAGTTTCAATTACGATTTTAAATCCCATTCTATAACTTCCGTATTTACGGTAAGTTTTACTCATTTTTCCTTGATCAAGAGATTTTGAAACGTAATGTTCCAAGGTATCTGTATTGAAAACAATGACTGTTGAATCTCCAGGATGAAGTAATTTGTTTTGATTTTGACTTATGTAGTAGTAGATGCTTATGGATTGATATAATATTACGTTGTCAATAAAAACACAATTGTTTGATAGATTTCTGATAACTACATTTGATTCTTTAGATTCTTTTATTGTCATTATCACTGCTTGGATTCTTTGCTTTCTGTTGCCCAGGTAGTAAGTTAGAAAAGGCGTTACCAATGCAACAATAATAGTAAACAGTCCAATCAATATCTCAGAATCCATCATCTCGTTAATCGAGTTTCAAATAGTTATAAACACCTCAATGCTGACAAAGAAAACTTCTGAAAAACACTACAGCATACCCCTCTACTCCAAAGACACTAAGATAAATCGAGTTCTTGAACGAATTCTGATCCAGCAGACTCTACTACAAAAAAGTCAAAACAATTCCAGGCAGGTTAAATTTTACATTTATCTGAAAGATAATAGTCGTATTCTACAATAATAAATTCCGATATGTATACAATTAGAATACTAAGGAGCAACATCAGAGCTGAAAAATTATGAATTGCCAAAATCAAAAAGAGCATGTAATGATAATGGATTAAAATTGGATACTCCAAGAACGTATGAACTATGCTTCATTTCTGGACAATTTGTTCAGAATTCAATCTTATGCCACAAAATACTTTTAATGCATGGAATAAAAAAACCTTCCTATTTTTACTGATAATCATACATTCGACAGCATTGTGTAGCTAATGAAGATCTCCACGAAACCCACAACCAGCGTGAACAGTATGACGGCGACCGCGCGGTCCCTTGCGCTCTCATCATCGAGACCCCTCCGGACGGAGGCGCGATCGACCATCGATGCGACTATCAACGTGACGGCCGGCATGGCGAAGAACATCAGGAAGGATGCGATGGAGAACCTGTCCGTCCATCTGGTCACCTCCCCGTCCGTGACATGCAGCGGTATGGTGTCGGGCAGGATCAGGAACACCGCGACCTGGATGATTATCAGTGCCACGGGGAGCAACACGGACAGCCACCTTGCCAGAGCTGACGAATCCATGCGGTCGCGTGGAGCTGTGGATGTTAAAATTACCGTCCGCCGACTCCATCTAAGCTGCGACCTTTTATCATCTTAGAACCCCTTCGTTTTCCGGGGATGCTATTGGATAAGCGCAACATCACCATAATAGGCGCATGCGCCGTCGTCATAGTCCTGATCCTCGTCGCGGCGTTTGTCCTGAACGACCGCGACGGAGATACGGATGAAAACTGCACGGTGAAGGCCGCCGAACTCCTTGAGAACGGAGAGTTCCAGGAGTTCTATGACGACTCCGACCCTGTGCTGCAGACCGCGGTGGGCGGCGTGGAAGGCCTTGAGGCCATGTGGGATGGGTACACGTACGGCATCGGGGACTTCGTTCAGGTGGACCGCACCGAATCCTTCAGATCGGGGACGAACACCATCACCTACGCGTACTGCCAGCACACGGAATGGGGACTGCTGCTCACGATCACATTCGGATACGACGGAAAATACGTCGGGCTGTTCTTCGGGTACTACGAGCCCGAGGGCGCAGACCCGCTGCCGGAGGGGCTGACCGAGACGGATGTCACTGTGGATGCCGGAACCGGCTACCCCCTGCCGGGGACGCTGACCTCATCGGATTCGTCCGACCACGGGGTGGCGGCGGTCATCGTGCACGGGTCCGGTCCCAACGACCGCGACGGCACGGTCGGTGCTAACAAGCCCTACCGCGACATCGCCCGCGGCCTCGCGGAGAAGGGAATCGACGTCCTGACGTACGACAAGAGGACCAACGTGTACACCCAGATCAGCCAGGACCCCGCGCGCTACACCGTGGAGGACGAGGTCGTGGACGACGCGGTAGCCGCCGTGAGGATGCTGAACGAGATGGGATACGGGAAGGTGTTCATCATAGGGCACAGCCTCGGGGGGATGCTGGCGCCGTACATCGCCCAGCAGTGCGGCGACATGTGCGACGGGCTCGTCTCCCTGGCCGGCAGCCCCAGGACGATAACCGACATCCTCGCCGACCAGCTCTGGGCACAGTACAGCCAGCTCCCGGATGCGGAGGCGTACCGCGCATACATCGACGGGGAGCTGGAGAAGGCCAACTCTCTCGCGGCAATGACCGATGACGAGCGTGCCTCCACCACCGTCTTCGGACAGAGCGGATACTACATCTGGAGCCTCAACTCCATCGACGAGGTCCAGATAGCCGAGTCCCTCGACATCCCGATGCTGTTCCTCCAGGGAAGCGCCGACTACCAGGTGTACGCGGACGTCGATTTCGTGGCCTGGGAGAACGCACTGTCCGACGACCCGGATGCGGATTTCGTCCTGTACGGCGGACTGAACCATCTGTTCATCGAATCAGAGGGGCCCTATGCGGGCACGACCGCGGAGTACAACGGGCACGGCTCGGTGGACAGCGAGGTCGTGGACGACATCGCGGGATTCATCCTGAACCGATCATGAAACGCCGACCCTCCGGGGTCGGCATCTTCCCTTATCGTTTCCGAACGGATATGGGGACAGCGTGAACGATAACCGTAACTGTCGACATATCCCTGCTGTCCTCTGTGGACGATTCTAACAGGCCTGGTTCCATCCGGATCCCTGCCATGTCAGCACCGGTCCGTCCCTGTGCCCTCGGGACTGACATTAACAGGGCATGGAAAAGCAGGGCCGGGAACGAAAGTTGATTAATCGACATTGCCTTGCGGCTCCCATGGATTCGGAGATAACCTTCAGAAGCGCCTACGGCCCCATCGTCTATATCTCAATGGCCCTGCTGCTCCTGATCTTCGCCGTTCTCATGTTCGTCCTCCCGAGCATCGGCTCGATTCTTGTAGTGATCCTTATCATCCTGGAGGCCTTCGTCGCACTGACCCCGTTCATGCTGAGGTACACCTTCGACGACGAGAAGGTCACGGTGTCCAACCCGTTGGCGACTCCGGAACCGCCGGCGTACTACGACAGGATCTGGAAGGTCGAGGATTCACGGAAGGAGTACACCTCGAACATGCACGGAGCATCCCTCGACTCCATCAGGATATGGTACGACCGCGGCACCGGGCACTACATCTGCATCTCGCCCAGCGACAAGAGGCGCGCGATGGGAATCCTCAGAGACCGGTGTCCGGATGCGGAATTCATACCCAGTAAGGATGCCTGTTCCTGACAATCTCTGGAGTGGGATCCATGGAAGACGGCACGATGGTCGCCATTGCGGCGGTGTTCGGCCCCGCACTCATCCTGGTCGGATTGGTCGCCACACTGATCTCGGATGTTGGGATCTATCTTCTCCTGGGCGGACTCTTCCTGTTCTTCCTGATCATCGGGATAGCCCTCGTGACAGGCCATGCCATCGGGATGGTCGCTGGGGTCAACTCCATGACCGAATCGGAGAGGCAAGAGTACGATCTGAAGAAGGTGGGAAGGGCCGTCGGGGCGTTCATGTTCTACTGTTCGGTGATGCCGCTGCTGATCCTGGATTTCAATGCGGGAGTGTTCGTGATCTACATGATCGTCTTCCTGCTGATCCTCGTCTGGCTTCTCTGGTACATCAACGTACGCTGTCGTAGGACATCCGCTGAAAAACAACTATTTAAATAGGTCCAAGAACTACTATGTCTATCCAGATAAGACCCGTAGGGGAGGTCGCCTTTGGTGGCCATTAGTACCTACGGGCAATGGATATTCTCTTCTCGATTAAGTGTATCGATATGTCTTCATCCTCGTATCTGGCCCTGGCAGCACCGGCAACGTAATCGACCAACTGAACGCACTTGTTCTGCTCTGATGTCACCTTATCACACTTCATCATATTGACTCCGGCCTTCACAGCCTCCTCTCTCGCTAACTCCCTGAGTCTCTCGATCTTGATGAAACTGCTACGATCCACGAACACGTTGAAATCCCTGCAAGGAAGGACGCTCATGGCATCCGCAAGAACCTGCCTTAACATCATCTCATAGAGTTCGTTCCCATACAGATGTTTACCGGAATCGGGATTGTTCTTGTTGATGACGGCATAGACCGCTCTGAACTCGCATCCCGACATCGTGCTTAGGAGCTCCCTACGATTGTCGGGGTCCGTGTTGACCCATTTATGCTCCCTGCCGTCGTTCGGCAGGAGTTTGGATGCGACCTTCAGATGACGCGGCCTCAGCATCACCAGCGCGGCGATGGCGAAGTACGTGGACCCTTTGGAACCGAGGTCACCGGACTCGTCGATCACGATGAGCCCTGTCATGGACGGGCACCGTCTGGATCCAGCCTGCGCATCTCCTCTTCCAGATCCCTCACCGACTCGATCTTGTCGTCGAGCTCGGCCTGCGCCACCTCGGCCAGGCCCGGATCCATCATGTCGATTTCGATCTGCCTCTTCCTGGCCCACTCCCAGAAGCTGTCGTTGTTGTAACGGATACCGATCTGCTCGCTCTCCGGGAGGACCCTCCTGAGGATGACCTCCCCGTTATCGATGTAGAACATCACGTGGTCCTGGGGCCCGAGCTCCAGAATCTCCGCCACCTCCTTGATCAGGGTTATACGCTTTGAACCGTCCAGTCTTACCGAACCCAGGAACTGCATGTTTACCGTTTTTGGGAATTTCCTGCGAATCTTTAAATATTTGTTTCCCTGATTTGGTAAATACCCAAAAACGGGAATAATGGGAGGAATGAAGATGAGGCAAT
>CAZLMR010000042.1:0-5266 GCA_964560575.1 uncultured Methanomassiliicoccales archaeon
CATGTTCCGCTGCGCCAACCTGATGGACGCCATGTGGGGATACCTCAACGACAAATACGCCCTGCTTGGCCGTTTCCCCGCGAGGTTCGACGACGTACTCGGATTCGTCACATCCAGGGTGTCACCCTACTTCATCGCCCTGGCAGGTATGATCCTGGGCATGGACTGGAGGAGGTCGGTGCCCGCCGCGAAGGCGGAGCACACGAAGACCCCCAGCCCCAACAGCGGATGGTCCATGACGGCCGCCGCGGCAGTGCTGGGGATAAGCATGGAGAAGAGGGGAGTGTACGTGATGGGCGACGGACCCATGCCGGGCACCGGCGACGTCAGGAGATGCTGCCGTCTGATAGAGCTCTCTGCCATGCTCTTCCTTCTGACCGTGGGCCTGATCCTGTACGGGGTCATAGGGATCCAGGTGCAGCTGTTCGTGGAGGACACCGTGTTCGGATTCTGGGGGTCGGTGTTCTGAACCACATCGAGTCATCCGGAATCGTCGATCTTGATGGGATGGGCGTCGGGCACGTCCGCTTCGACCAGTCGATGGAGGTGCTCAGCAGCGCCATACTCAACGGAGGGGACCGTAGGTCCTCAGCCTTCTTCATAATGCAGGTCTGCAGGGACTACTCCGATCCGGATCCCGAGTCCGACGCCGCCAGGGTCAGGGACCTTCTGGCCCTGCCGGAGGATGCGGTGGGGATGATGACCGCGGCCGAGGTTCGTCACGTCTTCAGCATCGCCGAGGGCGAATGCAACGGGGTCACCGTCCAGGCCATAGCCACCGCCGGTCTTAGCAACCAGGTGGTCGCCGGCGACGAGCTCGTCAACTATCCCGAGAGGAGGGTAGTGTCCGACAGGCGCGCGGTCCATCTGGCCGGGACCATAAACATCGCGGTTGTCTCCCCGGTCCCGCTCACAGGGGAGGGCAAGGTGAACATGTTCATCCCCCTGGTGGAGGCTAAGTCCGCGGCCCTCGCGGACAGGGGGTACAGGGAGACCGGGACCACATCCGATTCAATGGCGGTGTTCTCACCCGTGGGAGGGGAGCGTGTGTCGTACACCGGCACCGGATCCGACATAGGCATCGCCGCAGCCAGGGCCGTGAGGAGGGCGGTGGGCATGGCGCTGGAGGCCAGGGACGAGCATCCGGTGATGGAGGAGCCCATGAGGCTCCTGCGCGACCTGGGGTTCGACACCGCCCGTCTGCTGAGGATGTCGGGGTCCGGCATGTCCGAGGCGGAGTTCGCAGAGGCTCTCGGGAGGGGTCTGTCCCAGCCGGAGGTGCGGGCGCTGGTGGACCTAGCCATGCACGTCGCCGCACGTGCGGATTCGATGGCGAGCGATGGGAATCCCGTGGAGAGGGACCTGGTGATGAGGCTCGCGGAGGATGTGACCGGCATGTCTGTCAATCGCAGGCATCATACAGTGGAGGCGGTCATGACCGCCGTTTCAAGATTCGTGGTGATTTGATGAGTGACGGAGAGGAGAACGGAGCGGATGCCGGTAGAACGTCCGCCGCGAAGGGGTCCGCGCTTAAGGCTCTGGTGTCCTTCTTCACGATATGGCACATGGACATAGACGAGAGGGACATGGACGAGATGGAGAGGAACTTCGGTCTGGTGCCGATCGTGGGCGCCCTGTTCGGGGTTGTCATGCTCATCGTGCTGGGGATCTTCGTGTACATCGCTACGACCCAGGGATTCGGATCGGGCATGTTCTACGCCGTCCTGGCCATAGCCATCGCGTACGTCGGGAGCAAGTTCCTGCATTTCGACGGGTTGACCGACTTCGGGGACGGGATGATCGTATCCGGGAAGCAGGAGGACCATGTCCGCGCCCTGAAGGACACGCTCGTCGGCGCAGGCGGCATCGGGGTCGCACTGATCGTGGTGCTCATGTCCGTGTCCATATACGGCATGGCAGGGGTGCTGCTGCTGGTGTTCGCCCCCATCACCGAGGTGCTGGTGAAGAACGCCATGGTCGCGGCAGCGGCCTTCGGTAAGCCGGGGAACGGCATGGCCGGCAGGCAGGTGTCCCTGACCACCAACCACACGCTCCTGATCTCCACAGTGATAAGCCTCGTCCTGGCGATCGTCCTCGGAGTGGTCGGTGTGGTCATCTACGATGCGATCATGGCCCCGGTGGACTTCGAGATGGGGACGATGCTGATATGCATGGTGATCGGCCTGGTGTTCTCCATCCTCGTCGGATACCTCATGGCCAGGAAGGCGAACTCCGTGTTCGGGATGGTCAACGGCGACATCCTGGGAGCCACGAACGAGATTGCCAGACCGGTCGTGATGTTCGTGATGGTCCTGCCCTACATCTGCTGGCTCGTGTGATAGTGATGCAGGCTCTAGTAAACGCAGGCGGCAAGGGTTCCCGGATGGGGAAGTGCGGAGTGGAGAAGCCGATGCAGATGATCGGCGACAAACCCACTGTGCAGAGGGTCGTCGAGGCCATCTCCGCATCGGACAACATAGACCGCGTGCTGGTCTCGGTGAGCGACAACACCCCGGAGACCGAGAGGTACCTGAACTCCCTGGGGGTCGAGACAGTGAGGACCTCGGGCGAGAGCTTCATGGACGATCTCCATGACGCCTTCAGGAGGATGGACGGGGACTACGTCCTGACGTGCCCCTCCGACCTCCCCCTCCTTACCACCGATGTGGTGGACCTCTTCATAGAGTATTTCGTGCCGGGCACGATGGAGTCGGCCATAGCCGTGGTGGATGAGGAGACTGTCGTCAGGACCGGGATAACACCCTCCTACACACGCGAGTACAACGGGAGGCAGTGGGTCCTGTCCGGGCTGTGCATAATGAACCGCCCCAAGACGCTGGCGGGGGACTACCTGGAGGAGTATCTGTTCGAGACGGACTGGGTCGAGCTGTCGGTCAATGTCAACACTCTTGACGAGCTGGAGCTGGCACGGAGTTATTTTAGGAACTGATTTATATCGCGGACTCGATTTGCTCCACCGAAGTTCTCGGATGCAGGGCATCGATATCCTGGTCGTTTGCATCAGTTATCTTACCTGCTCATGCTCAAAATGTGTAGCGCATTCCATTTTGTCCAAAAAGATGGTTTTATCATAAGTCCATATCACATGATATGGTGACCACGCGCAGGGGCACGATAACGGAGTTGGAGCTCAGGAAACGTGTCCTCGATGAAATCTGGGCTAAGGAAGAGGTCATAGAGTCCGAACTCTATCCTCTCACGGGATCCAAGGCCCGCATCCGTCCGTTGCTGGACAATTTCATCGATAATGGGATTCTTGATGTGTATCAGAGGGGATATGGTCAGAAGGTGCCCGTATACTATTACACCGAAAGGGGGAGACTGTTCTATCTTCTGGTGCGTTATTCGCACGATTTCATGGTGTCTATGGAAGGGACCGAGATGGATGATCCTGACACCATCGAGATATACGGGATACTGAGGCGCATCTACGGCCTCGATGAGGACGAGTGATCCCGTCCGACGGACATGTCCGTTCGGATCAACTAGATTTCACCACAATCCTGTAATGATTTTCTGGAAGTGAGGGATAACCTCCCTTACGGGAGGCCTCTTTCGAGGATGGTTTCATCCGGTCATTGTTGTCAGGATGTCGTGGGTCCGACGACCCATCCATCTCCGTTCTGTGTGCATACGAATCCGTCTTCGACGTATTCGCCGACGTTGCTCGAGAATGTCCCGCCGGTGATGACCTTCCTGTCCGCGGCTTCGGACTACATCATTGAAACATCGTTAGATCAGAATCTGTTTAGACAAAGTCCACTTTGGAACAGCTGATCCAGGCTAGCTGGACCAGGAAAAGATCGTGGCGATCAGGGAGAACCTGCAGTAGCACTTCGACGTGGATTTCGGGAAGAGGAAGGGGACTGAGCCCCTTCCGCAGGATGGCCGGGCTCACTCGAAGCCCATTATGCCTTTGTAGATCTCGTGGACCTTTGCCTCCAGGTCCTCGTGGGTGATTCTTCCGGCGGATTCGATGATCGCACCGACGGAGGCGCCTCCGCAGCCGACGCCCTCCTTGATGAATCCCCACTCGTAGGCCTGGAGCCCCTCGTAGGGCGATCCCGAGTAGTCCACGTTCACGTAGACGATCGGCACGTCCGGGGAGACCTGGTCCATGATCTTGGTCATGGAGGAGTTGGGGTCGTTCATCAGCCACCTGGTGGTCCCCTGGAAGAAGTTGCCCACGAGCTCCGGGTGGAGGGCGATCGCCCCGGCCATGACCGCGGCCATCTGGGTCCCGCCGCCGACTATCACCGGCACCGACTTCGCGGCGCCGCACAGTATGCCTATGTTCGCGGGCATCATGGGGTCGCCGACGCACTCGATGGCCTTCAGCGGGTCCTTGGCCAAGGAGCCTGGTTCGATCCCGGCGGTCTTCAGGGCCTCGGCCACGAGCTTGGACTTAAGCTCCTTGGGGTTGTTGGGGGAGCTGCTGCTGACGAGGTTCTCCTTCAGCACGCCCATGGCCATCATGACGGCCAGCGCCGTGGTCGTCCCTCCTGCCACGCTCTCGCTGATGACCACGAAGTCGTAGGCGCGGGCGAGCATCTCGCCCAGCATGTAGCCCTTCTCGTACTCGGTCTTGACGTTCTTCACGGACCTGCCGGTGATGATCTTCTCGCCGCACTCGCCACCCATGTCGAAGTACGGAACGTAGGGGATGACCTCGCATCCGCCGTTGACGATGTAGTACGGCATGGAGGACAGCTCCAGGGCGGCCTTGGTGAGAGTCGCGGGGGTGGGGATGCCTCCGGGGTTTATCGGGATGCCCTTCATGCAGGTCACCTTGCCGCTGACGAGGATCTCCGCATCGGCGGCGGGCGTGAACATTGTGAGCTCCGGGGTGTCGCCCGCATCTGATACGCCGGGTATGGTGGATGTGCGGGTGTTGGCGACGGTGCATGTGAAAACGCCGCGCTTGCCCCATATCCTGGAAAGGATGTCTCTAGCGATCTTCTCGTTGCCGTATACGCCCAGGGAGGGCGGGAGTTCCGATTCCATCTGATTCACCGTTTGTGCTGGGAAAGGGTTTGGATAACTTTCTTGAGCTCTATCATCGAGCCGTCCGGGAGTCCGGTGTCGATGCTGGTCCACAGCGGGACGTCCATGAGGATGTGCTCCCCTGTCACGCAGGACGTGCCGTGGTCGACGAAGTACACTATGTTCTCCACATCTGGGAAGTACTTCTCCATGAGGCGGTCGGCCTCCTCGAGCACGGCCTTCTTCTTGAACGGGTCCTTCT
>CAZLMR010000042.1:5276-7985 GCA_964560575.1 uncultured Methanomassiliicoccales archaeon
GCTCCAGCGCCTCCTGCGCTATGGGGAACCTCTCCTCGAGGTCGTCGATGACGTGGGTCTCCATGCCGAGGGATGCGCAGATCCCCATGGATGTGGGGCTGTCCGACACCGCGGTCATGGGCGCGAGCTCCGGGAACGGTGCGTACTGCCTGCCGAACTTGCCGCATCCCCACGGGTACCCTGTGATCCCGCCCATCTCGGAGGCCACGGTCATCACGAGTCTGCCGAGGTCCCCCGGGACCTCCTTGAAGTCCGCATCCACAGGAGGGGCGGGGAGGTCGGGAACGTCATCGCTCTCCATGGTCAGGACTGCGCGCCCCTCGATGAAGAACTGTATGGCAGGGTTGTACGGGGCGAGCATGTCCATATGGGACATGACCCTCTCCTCCAGCTCGTCCTTGATGGAGTCGGTGTCGTAGCACCAGTGGACCCTTCCGCCGCTGATGTCGGCGGGGCTAAGGCGGTACGCCGTGCGCTTCGGGTCCTGGATCGGCAGCCCGAGTCCGAGAGCCTCCAGGGCCGCGCGCGGGATCTCCGGCGGATGGCCGGTGAAGAACTCGTTCAGGAACAGCTGCGTGTATCCGCGGCCGGTGGTCTTCAGCTTGTGGGGTGCCTTGCTCTCGAGGTAGGGCATCTCCGCCACCTCGATCGGTTTGCGTCCGTCCATGAGCGGGTTGGGGTCGTCCTCGGCCCCGTCCAGCAGAACGTACAGAATGTTGCTCATTGTATCCTCCTCAGGGCAATCGCGGCCTGTCCGACCGAGATGCCCCCGTCCCCGTTCGGGACGTCCTCATGCATCGCAGTTAGATGGAGGGATGATATAACCATATCCTTGAACATCCTGGAGATTACAGTGTTGACGGACACCCCTCCGGTGATCCCTATGTGTTCCACCCCCATCCTGTCCGCCGCATCCACCGCATCGGCCACCAGCTCCTGCATTACATTATATACGATGGAGTATGCCGCGTCCTCCGGTCTGACGTCCGGCGTGATCATGTCGAACAGGTGGGCAGTTCTGACCACCCCGTTGACGGTCTCCGTCTCGAACCCGTCCACCAGTCTCCCCCGGGCGAGCAGGGGTTCGAGCCTCATAGCCGGCTCGCCGTCGTAGGTCCTCTCCCTGCACACACCGAGGGTGTAGGCCAGCGCATCGAGGAGCCTGCCCATCGAGGAGCTCCTCACGCTCCTGTCCATCAGCTTCGTGAGCACCGCCGCATCCCTGTCCGCGAAGTCGTGGTTCTCGGTGCCGTTCATGGCGTCTATCGCGAACTTCAGCCTGCGGAGGTCGTACAGCGCCCTCTCCGATCCCAGAAGCGGGATGTACTCCAGGTGCGCGACCCTCCTGTATCCGGAATAGTCGGCGGACAGGACCTCGCCTCCCCATGCCATCCCGTCGTCCCCGTGGCCAGTGCCGTCCAGAGTCAGGGCGATGCATCCGTCGATGCGGTTGTCGGCCATGAGCGATGCCGCATGGGCCCAGTGATGCTGCACCTCGATCAGCTCCGCGCCGTTCTCCTCCGCCAGGGCCTTTCCGAGCCTCCTGTTAGCGTACCCGGGATGGAGGTCGACGGCCACGGCGGCCGGCTCGCAGCCCACGAACCTCATCTGGGTGCGGACCGCCTCCTCCAGATATTCCGGGACCCCGATCTTCTCGCCGTTGCCGATGTACTGGGTAGGCCATATCCTGCCATCCGACGCCACGGACCCGGTGAGGTTCTCCTGGGCGCCGAGGGCGACCACGTCCCCTTCCATGCCTATGTCGAGCCCGAACGGGATGCTCCCCCGGGATCTCCTGATGTACTGGGTCCTGTCGCCGAACATCCTCAGGACGGTGTCGTCCGCGCGGTTCAGGATAGGCTGGTTGTGCAGGAGGTACGCGTCCGCGTTCAGCTCCTTCGCCTTCCCGTCGTCGGTGACCATCGGCTCCCCGGGGACGTTCGCGGACGTCATGACCAGGGCGTCATGCTCCAGATGGGAGAACAGCAGGTGATGCATCCCGGTGTACGGCAGGAACATGCCGATGTTGTCGAGTCCGGGGGATGCCATCTCGGTCTCCGGTGTGTCCCTCTTGCGGACGAGGACTATCGGGCGGTTGGGTGACATCAGCCTGCGCTCCTCCTCGGGGGTGGGGTCGGCGTACCTGCGCAGGGCATCCATGTCCCTGGCCATGACGGCGAAGGGCTTGTACCTGCGTCCGTACCACTCCCTCATCTCCCCGATGACATCGAGGTTGCAGCAGATGTGCATCCCGCCCCATCCCTTGACCACCGCCCGCTTCCCGTCGTCCAGCATGCGTGCCAGGTTCGCCATGGGGTCCCCGTCCACGACGGTGCCGTCCTGCAGCTCCAGCCTGTACGACGGTCCGCAGACCGGGCAGCAGATCGTCTGGTGGTGGAACCTCCTGTCGGACGGGTCGGAGAACTCCCTCCCGCATTCGGGGCATGTCGGGAACGCGTCCATAGAGGTCAGGGGACGGTCGTAGGGCATCCCCTTCAGAAGGGTGAACCTTGGTCCGCAGTCGGTGCAGGTGGTGAAAGGGTACATGTGCCTGCGGCCCGGGGAGAAGATCTCCCGGACGCACCTGTCGCACACGGCGCTGTCCGCAGGGATCGATGCCCCCGACCCCTCGCCGGATGAGTGGACGATCGAGAACCCTTTCCCGCCGGTGTAGGGGACGTCCTCCCTGACCACCGACCTGACAGATGC
>CAZLMR010000043.1:0-7912 GCA_964560575.1 uncultured Methanomassiliicoccales archaeon
ACCCTCGGTGTCAAGCAGATCATCGTCGCCATCAACAAGATGGACGCCGTCAAGTACGACGAGGCCAAATACAACGAGGCCAAAGAAGCTATGATTAAGCTCATGAAGATGGTCGGAGTCAAGACCGATGAGGTCCCCTTCATCCCCACCTCCGCGTACATGGGAGACAACATCAAGGTCGCTTCCGCCAACACCCCCTGGTACAAGGGACCTACCCTCATCCAGGCTCTTGACAACCTCAAGGTTCCCGAGAAGCACACCGAGAAGCCCCTCAGGCTCCCTATCCAGGATGTCTACACCATCACCGGAATCGGAACCGTTCCCGTCGGACGTGTCGAGACTGGTATCCTCAAGCCCAACATGAAGGTCATGTTCGAGCCTTCCCACGTTCAGGGAGAGGTCAAGTCCATCGAGATGCACCACGAGCAGATGCCCCAGGCCGTTCCCGGAGACAACGTCGGATTCAACGTCCGTGGAGTCGCCAAGAACGATGTCAAGAGGGGAGACGTCGCCGGACCCATCGACAACCCGCCGTCCGTCGCCAAATCCTTCACTGCTCAGATCGTCGTACTGAACCACCCCTCGGTCATCACAGTTGGATACACTCCCGTGTTCCACTGCCACACCACCCAGACCGCCTGCAGGTTCGTCGAGCTCATCAAGACCATCGACCCCAAGTCCGGACAGGTCAAGGCCGACCACCCCGACTTCCTCAAGACTGGTGACATCGCTGTTGTCAAGCTCGAGCCTACCAAGCCTATGGTTGTCGAGACCGCCAAAGAGTTCCCGCCCCTCGGAAGGTTCGCCATCCGTGACATGGGACAGACCGTCGCTGCTGGAATGTGCATCGAAGTCGAGAAGGCCTGAAGAGGCCCCCTCCTCTTCACTTTATCTCTAAGGGATAAACGATGTCACAGCGCGCAAGAATCTCTCTCAGCGGCACCGACCCCGCAAAGGTCGACAGTGTCTGCGCCCAGATCAAGGGAATCTCCCAGAGGACTGGCGTGGACATCCGCGGGCCCGTACCCCTTCCCACGAAGAAGCTCAGGGTCCCCTGCAGGAAGAGCCCTGACGGAGAGGGAAGCGAGACCTGGGACCGCTGGGAGATGCGCATCCACAAGAGGCTCATCGACCTGGACGCCGACGAGCGCGCCCTCAGGCAGCTCATGAGGATCCAGGTTCCCGATGGTGTCAACATCGAGATCGTTCTCCGCAGCGCCTGAAGAAACCTCTACAATCAAGACGGGGGAAACCCCGTCCCTTATCTTTTTCCATCCTGTTCGTAGGTATCCGCTCCTAGAAGTACAGGTCATCTTTTTTCAATCCACATTCCGATTCATCTCCATGAACGGCAAGAACGTCAAGCTCATAGGCGTGGCGGCGGTAATCATCGTCATCTGTCTGCTGTTCTCGTTCCTCTACGTGGACAACTGTCCGGACGAGAGGAGGGACGCGCAGATTGGCGACTATCGCATTTACGCTCAGATCGAGGAGGACTCCGAGGGCTACCGCACCCAGAACCTCGTGACCGAGACGATCATAGGGATCGAGAACGACAAATACATCATCCAGGAGAGCGGCGGCATCTCCAGCATGGTCTTCTACGCCGACCGCGAGTACCTGTATCCTGAGTTCCCGGAGGAGAACCTACGCTCCGAGGGCATCACCGTGGATATCCCGCTCCTGGGCGAGAGGGTATGCGACGTCTACGCCATGGAGGACTCCGAGGGACTATCCATATCATACGTCGATTCGAAGACGGGCGACGTGCTCTACGAGGTTGGGTCCTACACCGTGCTCTCCACGGACAACGTCATCCAGCGCATCCTGGTGTCAGACTCCACGACCATGCAGGCCCCGGAATATGGATCGAGCACCTATCACATAGACCTCATCGTCGGCGACTACATCGCCTTCCAGGCCAGCACGGACCTGGTCGACAGCTTCGTCATCACATACACCTATCAGATGGCCAACGAGGACGGCACGCTGACGTTCTACGACGACTTCAGGGAGGAGTACGTCACATGCACCTTGGAGGAGTTCTTCGCAGGAGGCTACACGGGGGAGTACACCGTGGTTTCGACATTCCTGGTGGAGTCGAGCTATGGCCCGAGGCTCTGCGAGGTCCGCGCCTATGAGACGGATCTCGGGTACACTTACACCTACGTGGGGGTCGATGACGGCATCTGCTACGGACTCCAGTATTCCGACGTGGATGGCAACACGACATGCAACGCGGCACTCGAATACTCCAACAAGATCTGCGGAGACCTGGAGATAGTCGGACAGGAGGACCTCACCGCCGGCGACCGCCAGATGGTGCTGACCATATACAGCGACCCCGAGGGCGGCGTGGACTATAACCTCGTCGTCAACCAGGTCCAGCAGGTCATCGATGGCGAGATATTCTACGAGACCTACGAGGACGGCCTCTATGTCGACACCCTCGTCGGCTCATACATCACCGAACCCGTCGGGAGCAAGGTGGGCAGCATCGTGCTGCACACCGTCTACGGCGAGCTCAGGTGCGACATGCTGATGTCGCAGACCAACGACGGCGTCACGACCTACCTCTACGTCTACGACGGCATCGTCGTGTACGAGAACAGGTTCACCGAACTCGGCGACGGGACCTTCACCCACGAGGAGCGCATGCTGGTCGTGGACACGTCCATCGACGGCACAGACATGACCGGCGGCAGGACGAACCTCGGCTACGTCGAGGAGGGGTCGTGGTTCGACTACAACGTCTACATCAACTCCGAGCCCTTCAACAGCATCTCGTACGACGTGGTGTCCGTGGACGGGGAGAACGCCATGGTCTCCGTAAACGGAGGTGACCCTACCGTCATTTCCGTCTTCCAGCTCCTCAACGGATACGCGGAGGGAATCGACGTCCAGCTCATCGGACAGTCCGTCATCGACACGATCTGGGGCGACATCGTCTGCGACGTGTACTATCTGGAGGCCGAGTACGAGACATACTACTACGTCGGAGCCTCCGACGGCGTGAACTACCTGACGGAGTACACCGTCGGGGAGGACCTCTATTCAGTGTATTTGGAAGGATCGTCGACTGTCTTCTGAGGTCAACTGCTGGGGGCGACCGCCCCCTGCCAAACCATTTCCTTTCTAGACATCCGTCTACCGCACCGCGCTGGATCCGCGCCGTTCGGTCGACATATGCATCTGGTCTCTGCGCAAACTTAACATACGTCCCCATGATGCCAAACCATTCAACCGATGTGATCACCATGAGAAGCGACGCGGTTAAGAAGGGCCTGGACAAGGCCCCCCAGAGGAGCCTGCTCCGCGCAGACGGCCTCGATGACGAGGACTTCGAGAAGCCGTTCATCGGTATAGCGAACTCCTGGAACGACATCGTCCCCGGGCACATCCACCTCAACGAGATCGTTGAGGCGGTCAAGGAGGGCATCATTGAGGCCGGAGGGAAGCCCTTCGTCTTCGGTGTCCCCGCCGTTTGCGACGGAATCGCCATGGGACACAAGGGGATGAGGTACTCGCTCATCTCCAGGGAGGTCATCTCCGACTGCTGCGAGGTCATGGTCGAGGGACACGCCCTCGACGGCTGGGTCGGCGTCTCCAACTGCGACAAGGTCACCCCCGGGATGCTGATGGCGGCCGGACGCATGAACGTCCCCGCCCTTATCGTCACAGGAGGGGCCATGGAGCCCGGTGCCGGCAAAGAGGGGAACATGGATCTCCAGTCCGTGTTCGAGGCCGTCGGTGCCTACAGCGCCGGGAAGATCGGGGAGGATGAGCTCCGCACAGTCGAGTGCACCGCCTGCCCCGGAAGGGGAAGCTGCTCGGGACTCTTCACAGCCAACACCATGGCGTGCCTCACCGAAACCATCGGCATGAGCCTCACAGGCTGCGGGACATCTCTGGCCGACGACAACAGGAAGCTCCAGATAGCCAGGGAGACCGGCAGGAGGATCGTCGAGCTCGTCAGGAAGGACATCAAACCAAGGGACATCGTCTCCAGGGACTCCTTCCGCAACGCCATCCGTGTGGATATGGCGATCGGCGGATCCACCAACACCGCTCTGCACCTTCCTGCGATCTCCCAGGAGTTCGGATGCCCCATCACTCTGGACGACTTCGACGAGATCTCCAGGGACACCCCTCACATCACCAGTCTCAGACCTGCCGGCCCCTACGCCATCAAGGACCTGGACAGGGCCGGAGGGGTTCCTGCGATATTGAAGGTCCTCAAGGACAAGCTCGTCGATGCTCCCACCGGGAACGGGACCACTGTTTACCAGATCGCCGATGCCGCGACGGTCAACGACGAGGAGGTCCTCAGGCCCCTCGACAGGCCGTTCCACCAGCAGGGTGGGATCGCCGTCCTCAAGGGCAACATCGCTCCCGAGGGATCCGTCATCAAACAGGCCGCGGTCAGTCCTAAGATGATGAAGTTTACGGGAACCGCCAAGGTCTTCGACGGTGAGAAGGATGCCGCCGACGCCATCACATCTGGGAAGATAGTCGCCGGGGATGTCGTGGTCATCAGGAACGAGGGTCCAAAGGGAGCACCCGGGATGCCGGAGATGCTCTCCCCCACCAGTCTCATCGTCGGCAGAGGTCTGGGAGAGAGCGTCGCCCTGATCACGGACGGAAGGTTCTCAGGCGCTTCCCGCGGAGGCGCCATCGGACATGTCTCGCCCGAGGCGTATGCCGGAGGCCCCATCGCCGCCATCAGGGACGGGGACATCATCGACATAGACATCCCCGCGAGGTCCCTGAACGTCAGGCTCTCCGATGAGGAGATCGCCACCCGCCTCAAGGATTTCAAGCCCGTCGAGAGGCCCGTCGTCGGGGTCCAGAAGAAGTACAGGAAGCTGGTCTCCTCCGGAGCCAACGGCGCGTACCTCAACCGCGACTGAAAACCACGCCGGGGGCGACCCCGGCATGGAAAACTATTTGAAGGGGGGGGGGGGCGATACCTCCCCATTGACATTTTTCTTTTATGTATATCAATAACGATTTAATGATTATCATTAAATAATCTCATATGCATGCAGTTTCATGAAAGAAGGGAAGGTCAACCGTTTCAAAGTCGATGAAAACGGCTACACGGCTGACGGGTACAGGCGTCTGGAGCCTGAAAGCAAGAAGTCGATGTATCTCGGGAACATCATCGGCATCATCATCTCGGCGATCGTCATCCTCGCCGTCGCCCATTGCTGCGAGCCCTGGGTGGGTGATCACTACGGCCTCGTTCGCACCCTCCTCTATGTGCTCCTGGCGGTCATCATCGTCTATGCCGTGGCAGAGCCTGAGATCACATACAGGCGCTACAGATACAGGATGGATGACGACAAGATCGAAGTGCGCAGAGGTATCATCTACATCTCCCATGTGATGGTCCCCATCGAGAGGGTCCATCAGGTGGATGTCTCCGAGGGGCCGATCAACCGTATGTATGGACTGGCCAATGTGAACATCACGACCGCAGGCGGTGTCGTGACCATAGAGTACCTCAAGGAGGACGTGGCTGAGAGCATCGCATCCAAGCTGAACGAGAACGTTGTCAAACTTCTGAAGGAAAGGGACTGAAATTGCAGCCTGTTGACAACGAACGCGTCTTCCGCAACCATCCCTCCGTCATAGCCAGCTACATGGTCTCCATGGCGATCGTCCTTGTTGTGCTGATCGTGCTCAGCCTCAGGGAGTACGCATGGGACAACAAGGCCGAGACTCTTCTGATCGTCGCAGTCCTGATGGTCGCTGTGGCCGGCTGGGGGTACTTCTACTGGAAGAGGACGATCTACATCTTCGAGGACAACGAGCTCCATGTCACCAGGGATGCCATATACAAGATGGACAAGCACATCCAGTACACCAGGCTGGCATCCGTAAGCGTAAGACGGGATCTGATCAACAGGATCTTCGGCACCTCCACTCTGATCTTCAATGTCAATTCCAGCATGAACGCCCAGTCCGCCGAGGCGACCCTGGTGCTCAAGACCCACATCGCCGATCGTCTCAGAAGCGAACTCAACGCAATGATCTTCGAGAAGGAGGTGAAGATCGATGAGGAGAGATTCACCTATCAGACCCTGGTCCGCGTCTCCAACTCGGATGTGGTCCTGCATGCGATCCTCGGGCAGCCCACATGGCAGGCGCTGTTCGGTCTCCTGATGCTGTTCTACGCGGTGGTCACGCTGTTCGCCGACAGCAGCGGAGGATTCATCACAGCCGTGGTGCTGTTCGCCGTGTCCGAGATCATCCCGTTCATCTCCGTCATCCTGAAGTACTACAACTACAGGATCTTCAGGGTCGGGGACACGATCACCGTGGAATGCGGTCTCATCACCACCAGGCGTCAGTCCTTCAAGGTCAACAAGATCAACTCCGTGAGGATAAGGGAGCCACTCCTGGCCAGACTTTTCGGCAGGTCCATGCTCGAGGCCGAGGTCATCGGGATGGCCGATGAGGACAACAACAACGCTCCCGTGCTATGTCCCCTCAAGAAGAGGGCGGATGTGCGCAGGCTTCTCGACCAGCTCCTGCCCGAGCTCGTGTTCGAGTCGAAGCCGGAGCGCCAGCCCAGAAGGGCGCTCATCCCCATGCTGATCACGGACACTATCTTCACCCTGGTGATTGTCGGCGTCTGTCTCGGACTGTTCTTCACCGCGGAGACGTACCTGGTGGGTGTCAGCGACACCTGGACGCTAATCGTCAGGGCAACGGAGGTCCTCGCCGCAGTGGCCGTGCCTCTTCTCATCTACGGACATTCCGGAATGGCTCAGAAGCACCGCACATTCGACATGGGCGACAATTCATTCTTGTTCGTGTACGGAGGATACGACATCTGCACGGAGTACATCAACTACGACAAGGTCCAATACACAGATGTCACATCGGGGCCGTTGCAGAGGCCGTTCGGCGTGGCGAAGTGCACCGTGAACATGATGTCCTCGATTGGATACAAGCAGATCACCTCCGGGCTCTTCGAACCGCAGGATCTCGAGAGGGTGGCCGACGAGGTCAACGCCAGGATAGCCGATGGCAGGTACGACTACAGGAAGTATCTCTGACGGCACATCAAACCACTTACCAATTTTCTATATACCTACCTAAAATGTATTTATCGAGAAGCCTCTCGAAGCTCCGATACCATGTCGGACAGGTACTATCTGGGTTTCGATGCCGGCACACAGAGCGTGAAGGTCGCCGTCTACAACGGCAATGGGGAATGCGTCGCACAGGTCTCGCACCCGACCACGATACGCTATCCCGCGCCACGCTGTGTCGAGATGGATCCGGACGAGTACGTCAGTCTGACGATCCAGGGGATCCGCGAATGCACCGAGGAGATGTCCTCCAAGGGGCTGGATCCCCTGGAGATTAGGTCAGTCATGGGGGACGGGATCATATGCGGTATCACCGGGATAGATGCCGACGGCAACGCTCTGACCCCGTTCATCAACTATCTCGATTCCAGGACCCAGGAGGATGCGGACAGGATCAACGCGATGGGTCTCGACATCTGGGCGGAGGAGACCGGGAACGCGGACGCCAGCTGCATGTTCCCTGCGCTGTTCGCCAGATGGTTCTTGGCGAACTCGCCTGAATTCAGGGAGCGCGGATGCAAGTTCGTCCACAACGCCCCGTACATCCTGATGCACATCGCGGGACTGAAGGGCTCGGAGGCGTTCATCGACCAGGGCGCCATGTCCGGATGGGGCATGGGATACAACGTCGTCGAGAAGAAATGGTCCGAGGAGCAGCTCGGGATACTCGAGATCGACCAGAAGTACATGCCCAGGATCGTGAAGCCATGGGATATAGTGGGTCATGTGCCGTCGGACATCGCGGAGAAGACCGGCCTCAGGGTCGGGACCCCGGTGTGCGGAGGGGCAGGCGACACTATGCAGTCCAT
>CAZLMR010000044.1:0-5210 GCA_964560575.1 uncultured Methanomassiliicoccales archaeon
CGGCCGCCTTCGACCGCCTGAACAAGTACTTCACCGTCTGCAACATGCCGGTGGTGTCATCCCAGTACTGGAATCAGGTCCACGGCTTCACCCCGGACGACGTTCGCAGGGACTTGGAAGGGATGCAGACGATGCGCACCTTCGCGCAGAACATGGCCTGGCTCCTGAAGTGCATCGAAGCTGGAAGGGACAGAGGCATCGACAGACCCGTGTATGAGCCACACCTGTGGACCCATTTCATAATGCCCTCGGAATGAGAACGCACAGAGGCGATGGCTTCATAACCCATCCCCTCTTCACGTTGATATCGACGCCGGTCGAAGTCCGACCGCGTCCAGGAGTGATTGAGATGAGCAAAGTGCTTCTGATCAACGGCAGCCCCAACGAGCATGGATGCACGTACACCGCCCTCGCCGAGATGGCGGCCACCTTCGAGAAGGAAGGCGTGGAGAGCGAGATCTATTGGATCGGCAAAGGAGACATCCCCGGATGCAAGTCCTGCCGCTACTGCAAGAAGAAAGGGAAGTGTGTCATAGACGACCAGGTGAACGCCCTGGCCGCAAGGCTGGACGAGTTCGACGGCATCGTCATCGGCGCCCCCGTGTACTACGCCGGACCCTCCGGACAGTCCTGCGCGTTCATGGACAGACTGTTCTATTCCGCCGACAAGTCCAAACTCATCAACAAGCCCGGGACAGCCATCGTCTCCTGCCGCAGGGGAGGCGCATCTTCGTCCTACGACCGCCTTCTGAAGTACTTCAGCATCACCAGCATGCCGATCGTGTCCTCCCAGTACTGGAACCAGGTACATGGGAACACCCCGGACGAGGTCCGTCAGGACCTGGAGGGCCTGCAGACGATGCGCACCCTGGCCCGCAACATGGCCTGGCTCATCAAATGCATAGACGCGGGCAAGGCCGCGGGCGTCCCGCTCCCTGAGTGCGAGACTCCCACGATGACGAACTTCATCAGGCCTGAATGATCAGGCCCCTCGGTCGCCGCCGAGGTTCATGGCGCGACCGGGACACCTTTCCAGAATGGAAGGCTCGTGCATCGGCCGACACTTGCAGGTTCCTGGAACATCATTGGATCGGGACGTCCCTTGCCTCGACCTTCGGATAGGGCTTCGCAGACAGCACGAACATCACGATGTACATGGCGACAACGAGCACGACATACCCTGTGAGGATCGTGTAGAGGCTGTACTCCCCCGGGATCAGACCGACCACAAGGTTGGGTATGGCCGAGCCCCCGTATGATGTGAGGTAGATGAGCGAGAACACGCCCGACCTCTGGGCCTGGCTGGACCTGCCGAGCAGCTCTGTGACGCTGCCTGTGAACGCTATGCCCTGGCACACGGCCGCGACGATGCTGAACACGACGTACATGGAAAGGCTGTCGAATACGGTCAGCGAGACCAGCATCATCACCGCGCAAAGTGCGAAGAGTCCGAACCCCCATCTCTGAGCGACCCTGACGTCGAACCTCTTAGCGAAGAAGCTGCCGACGACATTTGGCAGAAGGAGCGATGTGTACACCGCCGCGGCGATGAACGTGTCATGGATCCCGAACTGCTCGGCCACCAGGGTAGAACTGAAAGACTGGGCGAAACCTCCCAGCGCCCATGTACCGACGAACGCCATGGATGATGCAGCGAAGAGCCTCAGGGAGTTCGGAGGCAGCGTGAACCTCGGCTTCAGGGATCTGATGAGTCCGGGCTTCCTCTGCATCGTCTCCCTGGCGAAGAGCACCAGGACGATGAACACCACCACGATGACCGCCACCGCCTCGAAGTACGACGTGGAGGAGACGGACGTGTAGTTGATGATCCCTCCTGAGACGAAGCATCCCGTCGACAGCCCGAGGGTCGGGGCGCTGCTGGTTATCATCGGACCGATCCACCTGGGCATATTGGCGGACAGGTCGACCACATACGCCGCGATTGTGCTGGACCCCAGACCGCTGGCGATACCCTGGATCAGCCTCCCGATCATGAGCATCTCAGGATTGGAAAGGTATGCGAACGTGATGCATCCACATATCGACACGAGAAGGATCATCACGGTGGCGGGACGCCTTCCGAGATGGTCCGATATGCGGGGGAGGAACATGAGCGGGATGACCGTCCCGAGAAGGTAATACATGGACACCATCGAGAGATCCCCGTGGGAGAGCCCGAGCTGTTCCTGATACACTGAATACAACGGTATGGGAGACCCGGATGCGAAGTAGAGCACGATGAGTGCTCCCGCCGCACCTACGAATCCTATGGCGTTTCTCGCATTCATATCAACCACCCCGGTCGGACGTGGTCTCGCGATCAGCCTGGCCGTCAGTTTCTCGGAAATTGAAGTTGGATTTAAGCCGTACCGTTCTACCAGAATGGAAAGGGATTCCCGCCCGAGGGCGGGTAAATGGATTCGATCAGCCCAGGAGCTTCTTGATCGCGGCTGTCAGCAGCTCGTTGGCCTGCTTGCCGTCGACCTTTCCCCTGAGGGCTCCCATGACGGGGCCCATGAGAGGCCCGATGGCTCCCATGCCCTTGGACCTGACGAAATCGGCACGCTCGTTTACGATCTGCTCTATGACCTTGGCGGCCTCGTCCGAGTCCATGGCCTCCAGACCGAGCTTCTTGATCGCATCTTCGGCGGATGTGCCGACCGCCATCTCCCTGAGCAGGGCGGGGAGGGCCTCCTTGGCGAAGCGCCCCTCCTTCAGCATGGCGAACACGCCGAGGATCGCGTCGTCGGTGAAGACGCCCACATCGATGCCGTCGTGCTCCAGCTCACCGTATGTGTTCAGGAACATCGTCGCGGCCACCGGGGCCATCGCCCTGTCCGCGGCGATCTTCTCGAAGAGCTCGTCGTTGCTCTGCCTGACGATCTGCCTGGCCTGCTGGGCGTTGATGCCGTAGTCGTTGACGAGCCTGGCCTCGATCTGCTCCGGGAACTCTGGCATGTTGTCCCTGATGTCCTGCATCCTCTCGTCCGTGATCAGGGTCGGGGGAACGTCGGTCTCCGGATACATCCTCGCGGCTCCGGGCAGAGGCCTGGAGTACTTCGTGGTGCCGTCGGGGAGCGGGTCCCTGGTCTCCTCGGGGACGCCGACAAGGGCCTCGTTGGCCCTCACGACCGCCGCCTCGAGAGCATCCGTGGCCTTCTTCTCCCTCGCCGCGCAGATCACGAAGGCGTCATGCTCCCCGGTCATGCCGAGGAACTCCCTGAGCCTGTCCACATAGGACTGCTCGATGCCGTAATTCGGCAGCTCGTCGGAGTGGAATATGCCCTTGACACCCTTGGTGCGTGCGCGCTGGGCCATCTCGGATCCCAGCCTGAGGGTCTTGTTGTCCCCGTTCATGACGCCGGCGAATCCCGGGAGCCTGACGGCGATGACCCTGCCCTTGTCGTCCAGGGCGCCCTTGATGACCTTCGACTCGCAGTCCGCGAAGATCTCGGTGACGTCGACGGGCTCGAATGCAGCGGGCTGGACGCCCCTGTCGTTCAGGATGCCTTTGATCCTGATGAGCATCTTCTGCCTGTTGACCTCGTTCCTGACGTAGTCGGGGATCATCTTCAGCTCCCCGACACCCTTCAGCTCGATGCGTGCGCCTCCGGGGATGGAGATGTTCAGATCCTGACGGATGGTACCGATTCCCCTCTTGACCCTCCTGGTGGCCCTGAGGAGGGTACCGAGCCTGTAGGCGACCTC
The DNA here is from genome assembly GCA_964560575.1 of uncultured Methanomassiliicoccales archaeon. Lineage (GTDB taxonomy): Archaea > Thermoplasmatota > Thermoplasmata > Methanomassiliicoccales > Methanomethylophilaceae > Methanoprimaticola. Next base: position 3,709 of record CAZLMR010000044.1, read on the forward strand.
CATGACCTCCTCCGGAGTGCGCATGTCCGGGCCGGTGGCGACCTCGATGAGCGGGATTCCCAGACGATCCAGCCTGTAGAGGACCTCGTCGTTCTTGGTGGTCTCGACCTTCCTGGCCGCATCCTCCTCCAGACAGACGGAGAGGATGGAGATCTTCCTGTCGCCCACATCCACGGACCCGTCCGTGGCGATGAGGGCCGTCCTCTGGAAACCGGACGTGTTGGAGCCGTCGACCACGATCTTCCTCATGAAGTGGATCTCGTCGATGATGTTGGCACCGAGCATCTCCGAAAACGTGAGGGCGATCTGCATCGCATCGGGGTTCACATCGTGAGGGGGCTCCTCGTCCAGCTCCACCAGGCATGTGGTGCCCTTGCAGCACTGGTATCTGTAGCCCGAGTGCCTCTGGAACTGTGCCAGCGCGGCCCTGTCGACCTCGCCCATCTCGCTGGTGGTGGGCCTGAGCCTCCTGAAGTAGGCTCCCTGACCGTCATCGCACAGATGACTGTCGCAGGAGCAGAACAGCTTCTTGGTGTCGAGCTGCTGGTGGATCTCGATACCGCACATCATCTCGTAGTCTTCACTCATCGATGGTCCTCCTGTCGGACAGCTCGTTCGCGAGCGGAGCCCTCATCACATCCTTGGCCTCCTCTGGGGAGGAGGAGTTCGCGAGGGCCCACATCAGCTTGACGTAGGCGGTCTCCGGCAGCATGTCGTAGACCGTGATGACACCGGCGTTCAGCATATCCCTGCCGGTGTTGTAGACATTGAGGTTGGTCCTCCCGTTGAGGCACTGGCTGGTCATCACCACGATCGTGCCGTTGTCGCATGCCCTCTTGATGAGCGGGATCATGTTCTCGTTGACATGGCCGAGACCGGAACCGGCGATGACGACTCCCTTGGACCTCATGAACACGTCCTCGAAGAGCGAAGGGTCCATGCCGGGATAGTACTGGAGCAGGACGCAGGCCCTCTCCATCGCGGTGCTGGCCACTGCCTTCTCGGAGGAGACCGCCGGCAGATCCGTATTGAATGTGATCTTTCCGTCCTTGTCCAGGTGGGCCACCGGCAGCGCGTTGATGCTGTGGAACGCATCCCTGCGGGATGTGTGCATCTTCCTGACGCGGGTTCCGAAGTGGACTGCGAAGGAATCGTCGCCCGGGGTGTCGTGCATGATGACGTAGACGCCGGCCTTTCCGGATTTGCAGAACCTGGCACATGCCATCAGATTGCTGCTGGCATCAGACGAGGGACGGTCGGAGGACCTCTGGGCCCCGACCAGGACGACGGGCTTGGGGACGTCGCCCAGCATGAACGACAGCGCGGCAGCGGTGTATCCCATCGTATCAGTTCCGTGGGGGATGATGATCCCGTCCGCTCCGTCGTTGATCTGCCTGGCTACCTCCTCCGCGAGGGCCTGCCAGTGCTCCACGTTCATGTTCTCCGAGAAGATGGAGAACAGGACGGTGGCATCGATGTTGGCGATGTCCCTGATCTCTGGG
>CAZLMR010000044.1:5220-7903 GCA_964560575.1 uncultured Methanomassiliicoccales archaeon
GCGGGATGGACGGCGCCGGTCCTGTAGTCCACGTAGGATGCGATTGTACCACCGGTACCGATGAGGACCAGCTTGGGCAGGCCCTTCTTGAACTCGACCTCGGACTCGGGCTTGACCCTCTCCACGGGGGCCTCGAGCACCGAGATCTCCGTGGAGTCGGTGATCCTGATGCCGACGTTGTATCCGGACTTCATCTTCAGGATGAGGATGTCCGGGGCGCTGAACTCGTGATGGGGCATGAGTGTCCCGACATACGTCCTGCCGTCCCTGACGACGGACAGCTTGGTGCCCTCGACCGCGCCGAGGGACTCCAAGGTTTTGGAAAGCGATTCGGAGTACATGCTGTTCGATTGAAGGTATCCTCTAATCGTTTAGATTGGTTGCGCTCGCGCGCACACGCGTTGCCATTACAGGATGGCTGCCATGTATAGAGACGGGTACGGCACATCCCCAGACCGTCTGACATCCTTGGTGCACAGAAGGTAGGCTGACCAGCCGTTCTTCCGAACCTGTCTATGAAACGGTCGAGGGAGCTGTGATTCAAATGGTCCAAGGACTTCGCCTCCACGGGACGGATCTTCCGACCCCTGCAGGTGAGGAAGTCGATTTGAATCTGCACCAAATCTATAGTATCCTAAGCATTGGTTCCTCACCATATCTACAGTATGGTGATCACGCCTTCATCCCCGCCAGGGGTTCGAACCTGACCATCTCGTATCCGACCCTGCGGTTGAGGTCCCCAATCTCCTGTCTGCAGGCACCGAGCTGGGTGCGCATCGCCTCGACAAGCATGCCGAAGTACCTGGCATAGAACACGGACATGACATCCGAGTACGACGTGAGAAGCGACTCCAGGTCGGTCCCCCGGAGGTAGACCTTCTGGCTGGTGCTCCATACCCCGTCGCCGCAGCATCTCCGGGTGAACACGACCCTCCCGTCCCTCACATCTATCTCCAGCGGGAGCATGTCCACGTGCACCACGTAGTTCCTAAGGTTCACAACGACGGAGACCTCGAAACCCAGCTCCTCGTGCTTGAGGGCCCTGAACTCGCGGTCGATGCCGTGCCTCTTGGCACACACCGCGGCGTAGTTCTTGCACGAGTACATCCTGGAGAGGAAGTCGGCCAGAAGCTGGCATATCTCCATGGTGCGGGCCTCTATAGTCTCGTACCTGCTCCAATGGTCGGGACACATGCGCCTCGTCGTGCGCACCGCATCGATCAGTTCGTCAAGCTTCGAATCCATCATGTCGTAGCATATCGACATGCGTCTCAGTTCGGTGTATGTCTTGAAAACGGGGGAATCCTGTAGGCGCCTGAGCTCCCTGCGAGGGTCCGAGGACATATGTATGTAATCGGCCGACGGTTTCTTAACCGACACCGAAGTAGAATACCTAGTCTACGTATGCGATGGGTCGCACATCGGCCGAGCATCCGCCCATCTCTGTTTATTATGCCATCCCGATGCGAATCCCATGGATTATGACATTGTGCCGAAGGCCGCCATCGTGATCTCGATGGTCGCCGTCATCGTCGCCGCTGCCGCGATCATCATGGTGGCCACAGGGGACGATTCAGATGACAGATACAGGATATACGTGGGCATGGACGCGGACGCAACACAGGGCCAGATGGATGCGCTCGAGTCCTACATGAAGGACACGATCACCGGCGAGTACAACACCGGATATACCATGTACTGGGCCGACGGCGCCTACACGGACAACGGCGACACGATCCAGAACCGCACCCTCGTAATCATCCTCCTCGATGTCGGCTCCGGCGATGCGGATGCCATCGCCGACGCGGCCCTCGAGCAGGACGGGGTGTCGTCAGTGGCCAAGGAGGTCTACCGTTCCTCCTTCGGCATCAGCACGAACTGAATCCGAGGGGCCTCGGCCCCTCCCTCTTACTTTCTTTTAGAGATTTTAGCGTAGCACGAACAAGCTAAATAGTATGCACAGGCTTCCGCCACCCATGCACATAGTACAGCCCGGAATGGAAATCGACGTCCTGAAGGAGAACAACAAGATCGCCCATGAGAACTACCGCCTCATGAGGAGCAAGGAGATCAAATCCGTCGACTTCATGGGTTCCATCGGAGCCGGGAAGACCGCCCTCATCATCAAACTGGCCGAGAAGCTCAGGGCGAAGGGCGTCCGCGTGTGCGCCATCGCCGGGGATGTCACAGGAGCCGACGACTACACCAGGTTCGAGAAATCCGGCCTTGAGGCAGTCAACTGCAACACCGGACACGAGTGTCACCTCGATGCCCACCTCATCCATCACGCCCTCGATGATGTGGATCTGGACAAATACGATGTCGTCTTCATCGAGAACGTCGGAAACCTTGTCTGTCCTGCTGACTTCCCCCTCGGAACCGACTACAGGGTCGTCGTCGTGTCCACCACCGAAGGTGACGACATGGTGAGGAAGCACCACGACATCTTCCAGCATTCCGACATAGCCATCCTCAACAAGATCGATATCGCGGATGCGGTCGATGTGGATCCCGAGGTCATCACCGGAGATTACGAGAAACTCACCGGTGGTGCGAAGAAGATGTACAAGTGCAGTGTCAAGAAGGACCAGGGCCTCGATGAGATCCTGGAGGCATTGAACCTTTGCTGAGGTCGATCCCATGACAGTACTCACGGTTGGCGGAGGAGGAAGGGAGCATGCTG
>CAZLMR010000045.1:0-7889 GCA_964560575.1 uncultured Methanomassiliicoccales archaeon
CCGAGCTTCAGGGCGGCCTTCGTGGCGATGATGCTGTTGGTTCCGTGGGCGATGTTGGCGAACGGGAACCCGTGGACGAACACCGGCTCGCCCTCGAGGGTCTGCACCAGGTTGGGGTTGATGGCGTCCTTCAGCAGGACCATCATCGCGCCGACGCACTTGAGGTCCTTGACGGTGACGGGCTTGCCCTCGTAGGTGTAGGCGACGACCATGTTCTCCAGCCTCCTCCTGAGGTCGGCCCTGTCCTCGGAGAGGGCGAGGATGGCGGAGATCTCGGACGCGGAGGTGATAAGGAACCCGGCCTCGTGGGGCACTCCTCCGAGGATCCTGTCCCTTCCCAGCCCGGTCACGATGTTCCTCAGCTCGCGGGCGTTGATGTCCATTGCCTTCTTCAGTACGACCTTGGTCGGGTCGATGTTCAGGGCGTTGTCCCTGACGAGCTCGTTGTCGATGATGGCGGAAAGCAGGTTGTGCGCCGCGGTGACAGCGTGGATGTCTCCGGTGAAGTGGAGGTCGATGTCCCACATGGGGTAGACCTGGGAGTAACCTCCGCCGGTGGCCCCTCCCTTGATCCCGAAGGTGGGTCCGATGGAAGGCTCCCTGAGGGCTCCGACGACGTTCTTCCCCAGTTTGCCGAGTCCCTGGATGAGACCGATGGTGGTGACGGTCTTGCCCTCTCCGGCGGGGGTGGGCGTGATGGCCGTCACGACGACGAGCTTCCCGTCCTTCTTGTCCTTGTACTTGTCGAGGCTGGCCAGGGGCACCTTGGCCATGTACCTGCCGTACATCTGGATCTCATCCTCGGTGAGACCGAGCTTGGATGCGATCTCCCTGATGTCCTTGACCTTCGCCGCTTCCGCGATCTCGATGTCGTTCATCATGAAACTACGTACAGAAAGTCGGATAAAAAGGAAGGGGGTCCCACGGCTGTCTTAGCTCACGACGTTAATCCCCGGCCTGTTTTTTCATACCCGTTAATACCATGAGCCAGCCGTAGGGACGGGGTAGCATCCAGGGTTCCGACTCAGGATTAAATAGGATGACGGCGGGGACGACGGACCCGATGTCCATCCGTATTTATATTTTAGGTTCATTTAAACAATTCAAAGGAATGATTAAAGTTTTCACAGGTATGTTTAAACATTTTTAGGCTTAGCTAAGATTAAATAGTTTTAGGATTTCCTCAAATGTATGAATCCTGGTACCTACGCTTGTGCGGGGCTTGAGAAGAGCGCATCCTGCAGCAACAGCATGGCGAGTTCGCCGGGTATCCCTATCTCCATGGCCAGAGTGGGGGACAAGGGTACCGTCGTCAGCATTTCTGGAAGGGAAGAGACCAAGAGATTCCTGGCGGGACTCGGATTCACACCGGGCACGGAGGTGAAGGCGGTCTCCGAGGCGAGCGGCAACGTGATCCTCGATGTCAAGGGCTCCAAGATAGCCATTGACAGGAAGATGGCCTCCAAGATCCTGTTCTGCCCTGAGAGCTGATAGAATGAAGACGCTGAAAGATGCCGAGATAGGCTCCACGGTCAAGGTCGTGAAGCTGCACGGGGGAGGAGCTCTCAAGAAGCATCTGATGGACATGGGGATCACAAAGGGGTGCGACATCTACATACGCAAGGTGGCGCCCCTCGGCGACCCGATCGAGATTACCGTCAGGGGATACGAGCTCAGCCTCAGGAAAGGTGATGCGGAGAACATCGAGGTCGAATGACCCCTGTTCCCCGACTCGCGCTGCGCGATTCACGTTATTGCAGCGTGAGCTATGGAAGGAGAGAAGAAAGATGAGTCTGACAATAGCATTGGCCGGTAACCCCAACAGCGGGAAGACTACGATGTTCAACAAGCTGACTGGTGCCAACCAGCGCGTGGGGAACTGGCCGGGAGTCACCATCGACAGGAAGGTCGGAAGGGTCCGCGGGACCGACTACGAGCTCGTGGACCTGCCCGGCATCTACTCCCTGTCGCCGTACTCCCCCGAAGAGATCGTGTCCAGGAACTTCCTCGTGGATGAGAAGCCCGACGCGGTCATCAACATAGTCGACGCAACCAATCTGGAGAGAAACCTCTTCCTCACCCTCCAGATTATCGACACGGGTATCCCCACGGTCGTCGCCCTGAACATGATGGACCAGATCCGCAAGTTGGGCGACACCATCGACATAGACAAACTGTCCAAGGACCTCGGATGCAAAGTCGTCCCCGTGTCCGCACTCAACGCCGAGGGCATCAAGGAGCTCGTCAAAGCTGTGGGAGAGGTCGCCGAGGCCAAGCAGAGACCCGAACCCATGTACTTCGACGGCGACGTAGAGGCAGTCATCTCCCAGGCCAGGGAGGCGATGCAGGGGAAGGTCCCCGACGACCTCCTCAGGTTCTATTCCGTGAAGCTCGTAGAGAGGGACAATGCCGTAATGGAGAGGTTCCCCGAGGCCGACAACCGGATCGCCGGAGCGGTCAGGGAGCTCGAGGAGAAGAAGGATGACGATGCCGACTCGATCATCGCGGACGGCAGGTACACCAGGATCACCGAGATCGCGAAAGGCTCGGTCAAGAAGGCTCCCAGAGACGAGCGCGGGACGTTCTCCGACAGGGTCGACAGGATCGTCACTCACAGGATCTGGGGAATCCCGATCTTCATAGGCGTCATCGCCGTGGTGTTCTTCGGCATCATCGGATTCGCATGGGGCGACTTCGAGATCGTCGGTATCGGAACATACTGCACGGACTGGGTCAACGACGTGTTCATCGGCGAGTGGATCGATCCCGCCGTCAGGGACTGGTGCGCCAGCGACGGTGACTTCAGCGCCCTCGACGCCCTGCTGTGCTCCGGAATCATCGGAGGAGTGGGTGCCGTCATCGGATTCCTGCCCCAGATGCTGCTCATGTTCCTCGCGCTCTGCATCCTCGAGGACATCGGATACATGGCCAGGATCGCCTTCGTGATGGACCGCGTGTTCAGGCACTTCGGTCTCTCCGGAAAGACCCTCATCCCCCTCCTCGTGGGAACCGGCTGCGGTGTCCCCGGAGTCATGGCCTCCAGGACCATCGAGAGCGAAAGGGACAGGCGCATCACCGCCATGACCACCACATTCATCCCCTGCGGAGCCAAGCTGCCCGTGATCGCCATGATCACCAGCGCCGTGTTCCCCGGGAACGGTCTGATCGCCGTGTTCTGCTACGTCATGGGAATCATCATGGTTCTCATATCCGGAATCATCCTGAAGAAGCTCAAGAGCCTCTCCGGTACACCGGCCCCGTTCATCATGGAGCTGCCTCCGTACCATATCCCGAGCGCGACCAACATCGTCAAGGGAACCCTCGACAGGGGCTGGGCCTTCTGCAAGAAGGCGGGTACGATCATCCTCCTGTCCTGTATCATCCTCTGGTTCCTCGCCAGCTACGACACCGGGCTCAACTACATCGGTGACAACACCGGTGACGCGCAGTCCATACTCGCGGCGTTCGGTGAGGCAGTGTGCATCATATTCGCTCCTCTCGGATGGGGCGACAACTGGGAGCTCACCGTCGGAACCATCACCGGACTCATCGCCAAGGAGAACGTCGTCGGAACATTCGGAACCCTGTTCGGGATCGAGGCCGGCGACAACGGAGAGGGTCTGGAGACCGTCCTGGTAGCCATGCTGACCAAGTCCTCCGGACTGGCATTCCTGGCGTTCAACCTGATCTGCGCCCCCTGCTTCGCCGCCATCGGTGCGATGCACAGGGAGCTCGGGAAGTGGAAGGACACAGGCATGGCCGTCCTGTACCAGTGCCTCCTGGCCTACGCCGTCGGACTGATCATCTACGGATTCACCAGCTACATCGGCGGATGGAACACCCTGACCATCGACGGAGCTGTGGTCGAACAGGCCGCACCCATCGGAAGCACGATCGCGGCGGTCGTTGTCCTGGCGATCATCGTGTACCTGCTCTGGGCCAAGGACCCGTTCAGACAGCTCTCCGGCAAGGACGAGTACGACGCCGAGGAGGAGATGAAGGCATGAGCAACGACCTCGTCGTGGGGGCGGTGATCGTCCTGCTGGTGGTCGCATCGGTCTCCTACCTCGTGTACCAGAGGAGGAAGGGGATCAGCAGCTGCGGCTGCAAGAACTGCAACTGCTGCAAGTCCGGATCCAACGTGACCATCGACGAGGGCGGTTGCGAACGCTGCAAGAAGAACTGACACTCATCATGAAAACAGGGGCTACGGCCCCGCCTTACTTTTTCCACCCCTCCTCATAACTCTGTAATCCGTGATGATAGTGGATTTGATAACTTTGATTTTCGTGATAATTCATGTAATCATAACTTTGATTTTCGTGAAAATTTCAATGATTTTAACTCGTGAAATCGTGAATTTTATATCCATCCAGACATATGGCCCATCATGGCGATGAAAAGGAAGGTCTACAGCGAGCTCCTTGATTGGAAAAAGGGGGAAGGGGAGTCCGCCCTCCTGATCGAGGGAGCACGCCGCGTCGGCAAGACGTTCATCGCAGAGGAGTTCGGCAGGAACGAGTACCGCAGCTATATCGTGGTCGACTTCACAGACGACCAGGTGATCGAAGCGTTCGAACAATATCACACGGACTTCGACCTCCTGTTCAGCAGCCTATCGGCGATATACAACACGAAACTATACAGAAGGGAATCGCTGATTGTGTTCGATGAGATCCAGAACTACCTTGAAGCCAGACAACTCATCAAGAAGCTGGTCAAGGACCGCAGATACGACTACATCGAGACCGGATCCCTGGTCTCCATTCTGACAAAATCCTCCAACATACTCATCCCTTCAGAAGAGGACCGTGTGGAGATGCACCCGATGGACTTCGAGGAGTTCCTATGGGCCATGGGCGAGGAACAGGCCCTAGGAATGGCCCGGGACTGCTTTGAAAAAATGGTACCGATGGGCGATGTGGTCCACAAGAAGATGATGAGACTGTTCAAGCAGTACGTCCTGGTGGGAGGGATGCCGCAGGCGGTATCGAAGTATCTGGAGTCCAGGGATTTCGATGATGCGGACCGTGCAAAGAGACGCATCCTCGGACTCTACAGGGAGGACATAGGGAAATGGGCCAACGGGAACACAAACCATGTCCACAACGTGTTCGATCGCATACCGGAGGAACTGAACAGAAAGAACAAGGTGTTCACGCTGTCCAGCATAGACAAGAACGCCAGGATGAGGGAATATGAGGATTCGTTCATGTGGCTGGTCGACGGCCGCATAGTAAACCTGTGCCTGAACTCTAACAACCCCGAGATCGGACTCTCCGTCTACAGCGACAGGCCCACTCTGAAATGCTATATGGCGGACACGGGACTACTGGTCACCCACGCCTTCTCAGACCGCAAATCCATGGAGAACGAACTGTACAAGGCGATACTGCTGGACGGCATCGGCATCAACGAAGGCATGCTCATGGAGAACGTGGTCGCGCAGACCCTTGTATCAATCGGCGATAGACTGTTCTTCTATTCAAGAGGACGCGAGAACCCTGACGGCCAGATGGAGATAGACTTCCTCATCAGGAGGAATGGAAGAATATGTCCCATCGAGGTAAAGTCGTCCAAACGCAGCCGTGACCACAAGTCGCTGGACAGATTCCGCGAAAGGTTCGGGAAGAGGCTCGGTCAATCCTATGTGATACATTCCAAGGATCTCTCTGTTGAGAACGGGATCGTCTACCTGCCGGTGTACATGACGATGTTCCTCTGACGTTACCGACGTCGTCACCGTCCGGACCCGGATGAGCCACCGTCACGGAGGTATCCTATGTATCTCTCGCCCCACTCTCCCAGCACATCCGTGACTATACGGAACTCCGGCCCTATGAGGCTGAGTAGTACTCCACTGAGCGGAACCTCACCGTAGTCGTTCCTGACAATCAGACCGTCGCCCACCATGCACTTGAGGAGCATGGAGAGGGTGGCGGCGGTCATGCCCGGAAGACGGCGCTGGAGCTCGTTGAACCTCATGGAGCCGTCCTCAAGATGGCGCATCACGAACGTCGTCCACTTCCTGGACAATTCTTCTGCACAGCGACATGGGGACATATACCGAACAGCTCGCCCTCGTCCATGATATTCGATATCCATATTGGGAGAACTTGACTTATGAGGTGCACACGATACCCCATGGAGGTCAAAACATGAACGGCATCGAGAGAGTGAACGAATTCCTGGATGACGCCAAGGTATTCTACCTGGCTACTGAGAAAGGTGACGCCCCGAGGATCAGACCGCTTGGGTTCCACATGACAGCGGACGGGAGGATACTGTTCGGGGTGGGGGATTTCAAGGACGTCTACAGACAGATGATGGAGAATCCCAAGGTGGAGATCGCGGCGATGGCTGGAAAGCACTGGCTCAGATACTGGGGAACAGCGGAGTTCCTGGATGACAGGGGCCTCGAGGCGAAGGCCCTGGAGACGATACCCTCCCTGAAGGCCATATACAACGAGGAGACCGGACACAGGATGCGCCTGTTCCACCTCAGGGACGCCAAGGCCCAGATCATCGAGGTCATGAAAGTGGTCGAGGAGTACGATCTCTGACCATAACCCCAGACCCTGGCCAGACATCGTCACTGCTTCACCACGGACAGGGCCTTTGCTTTGCTCGCAACCTTCAAATAACCTTGGATGATAACGCCGTTTATGAAGTACAGATGCCCCCTCTGCGGATACATCTACGACGAGGAGAAGGAAGGCGTCAAGTTCGCCGACCTCCCCGATGACTGGTGCTGCCCCGTCTGCGGCGAGCCCAAGTCCGAGTTCGAGCCCGTCGAGGAGTGATTCAGCTCCCGTCTATACGGACGAACTGGGTGTTCTGACGGCGGCGGATGTCCTCCACGAGCTCGATCGCGAGCTTGTTCCCGGCTGCAGCCGCCCGTCCGAAGAACTCGAAACCCTTTCCCTGATCCTTCTCCACACCGAGGCCCTCGAAGTACATCCTGCCGACCATGAACAGCGCATCGCCGTCCCCGGTGTCGGCGACCTCCTTGTAGAGCGAGAAGGCCTTTCCCATGTCCCTCTTCGTCCCCTGCCCCTCGTAGTACATCGTGGCGAGGTTGAACTTCGCAGGCATGAACCCGGCGTCGGCGGCCGATGAGTACCATGAGAACGCCGCCCTCTCACCTCCCTCGACGGTTCCGTCCAGAGCCAGGGTGGCCATCTTGAACATCGCCTCGGGCACTCCGGCAACGGCAGCCATCCTGAACATGCGCACCGCCTCGGACATGTCCCTCTCGGTGCCGACACCCTCCGACGCCATGTATCCCACCTTGAACATCGAAAGCGGATCACCGGCGTCTGCCGCCTTCCGGTACCAAGCGAATGCCTTCGCGGGATCGGCCTCGGTGCCGAAACCGTACAGGTAAATGCCGGCGATCTCCGGATATGCCAGCTCCATCCCGGCCTCCGCGGCCCTCTCGAACCAGTACCTGCACTTCTCGGGATCCTCCGAACCCTCCACGGCTCCGGAATAGTACGCCCCGAGACGGTACATGGACGGAGGATGTCCGGCCTCCGCCGCGGTACGGTAGAGCTCCAGAGCGCCTTCCTGGTCCCTCTCGGTGCCGAGACCCATGGTCTTCATCTCGGCCATACCGAAGAACCCGTTGGGATGCCCCATCCTCGCTGCCTCCGTGAAGAGGGAGTACGACTGCGCTGGGTCTGTCTCGAAAAGCTCCACTGCCCTTTGGCAGAGTTCGGCCGGATCTGTCATGCCGACGGGAACGCCCCCCGACTATATATTGGAACGTCAGGATTGTTAAGGATGAATTCCTACGGGGTGTCATGATCAAAGGTCCCATAGTGAAGACCATCGTCCTCCTGGCGGCGATCCTGATCGTCCTGTCGTTCGCGGTGGTGCTCATGCCG
>CAZLMR010000046.1:0-7803 GCA_964560575.1 uncultured Methanomassiliicoccales archaeon
TTGCGCCGCATGTGGCCAGGATAATCGTCGGATCCGACAACAGGTATCTCGTGCCAGCCGCCGGGGTGCTCGGATCCCTGCTCATGCTCCTGGCGGACATGGCCTCCAGACTTCTGGCGGACTCCGTCCTGCCTGTCGGCGTCATCACCGCCTGCATCGGCGGGCCGGTGTTCATCCTGCTGATACTCCGCAGCCAGAAGGAGGCGTGGACGTGACGTCGCTCGTGGTCGAGGGGCTCTCCTTCGGATACGGGTCCACGCAGGTGCTCAGGGACATTTCCTTCACCCTGGAGGTGCCGGAGCTCGTCTGCGTCATAGGGCCGAACGGCGTCGGGAAGACCACCATGGTCAAGTGTTTGAACCGGATCCTCAAACCTGACTGCGGCAGCGTCACCCTGGACGGCGAGGACGTCCTCGGGATGCGCCTCATGGACCTGGCCAGGAAGATGGCGTTCGTGCCGAACCGCATAGACCCGACGTTCAACTCGTCGGTGGCGGAGACCGTCCTCATGGGCAGGTTCCCGTTCGCCCAGTGGGCGAACTCGGATCACGACCTGGAGGTCGTGGACAAGGCCCTCGGGGCCCTGGGGCTCCAGCAGCTCTCCCACAGGGACGTGTCCGAGCTCAGCTCCGGACAGCTGCAGAAGGTCCTCATCGCCAGAGGTCTCGCGCAGGAGCCCCGCATCCTCATCCTGGACGAGCCTACCTCCAACCTGGATGTCAGGCACCAGATGGAGGTCATGCGCTTCCTGAGGGGCTACGCAAGGGACAGCGGCACGATTGTCCTGATGGTGTGCCACGACCTCAACCTGACCGCGGCGTTCGCCGACAGGGTGATCATGATGTCCGGGGGCGGGATCTACGCCGACGGATCACCATGGGACGTCATGTCGGAGGGCAGCATCCGTGAGGTCTACGGGGTGGATTCCCGTGTCATCGACGTGGAGGGCAGGCCGCATGTGATCCTGCTGGCGGGGGATTCGCAATGAACAGCCGCAGGGCCGCGGTAGTGGCAATCATCATCCTGATCCTGTTGGCCTCCGCGCTCTTCTGCGTGAGGTCCTATAACGAGAGGTTCCATGAGCCCGAGGAGCAGTCCGAGATCGGACTCCTGGTGGGCGAGCAGCTCACGGAGGACGGGTTCCCGAACGAGTCTTCCAGGCTCTGGGTCTACGGCAACGCCAACGAGGACGACGTCATAGACGATGCCGACGTGTCGTATCTTCTCGGCGTCCTGTCCGGAGACAATCCGGAGACCGTCCTGTCGGATGCCAACTGCGACGGGGTCGTCGACAGCGACGACATCGTGTACGTGGAGCGGTTGATCTCGGAGGACGAGATGGAGGTGTTCTACGTCGACAACTACTACCGCATCACATCGGTGTCCTGGCCGGTGGAGAGGATCGCCATCGGATACTGCAGCGGCGCCTATGTCGCGGATCTGACTGGTCTCACCGGCAAGGTTGTGCTGGTCGACGAGACCATCAGGGACTACTGGTCCTCCATGAGCTCATCGTTCCGCGATGCCGCCTGCTTCGGTGCGACGGAGACCCCGAACTACGAGACGATGATCGCGGCAGACATCGACGTCTATGTCGTGGGGTACTGCGATGCGAACGCCGATCAGATCTCCCCTTCGAGTCTCAACCCGGTCGGCATCGATGTGATGTTCATATCCACATCGGACAACAGCGGTGTCGACATCCCCAACGAGAACATCGACCGTTCGGTGCTGATGTTCGCATACCTGTTGCAGGGTGACATGTCGAAGACCTATTCGTACCTGGATTGGCACGACCGCTATCTGGATCTGATGGCCGAGGCCACGTCCAAGATACCCGAGGACGAGAGGGAGGCGATGATAATGACTCGCATCTCCGCCCTCTACTCCACCGGCACGTACAGCATAACCGGGAAGGACAACACGAACAACATCCATGCGGAATGGGTCGGCGTGGATGCCGTGGGGCAGCACAGCGAGATGCTCACCAAGAACTACCAGGACCTGAACCTGGAATCGCTGGTGACGCTCATCCTGGACAGCCAGAGGAACGGCAGGGTGTTCCTGGTCGACAACGCCCATGACGGGATGAGACACCAGTACGACCTGGGTGCGTGCCTGGAGGCCGATGCGGAACTGCTCTCCCAGCTGGAGGGTGTGGAGGTGGTCCATCTAGGCATGGCCAGGGAGATGGGGAACAGCCCTCTGTACATAGTGGAGATGGCCTTCTACGTGTGCACAATGTATCCCGATGTGGCCGAGAGCATCGGGCTTGACTACACGGAACTGTTCCGGGAATACTTCCAGCTGTTCGCCTCTGAGGAATACTGGTTGAACCTGGATGTCGAGGACTTCTTCCTGGTGCTTCAGGAGTGAACGGCGGTGGCGATCGCCGAGATGCCGTCCGCAGAGATGTCGATCGCCAATACCGTGCCGTCATCCGACAGGTGATAGGTGAATCCCCCGTCGGGGGCCCTCCACAATGTCACATGCTCTCCCAGAGCGGTGGATTCCCCCATGTTCTCGTAGATCTCCACGGGCCCATCGTCATCCATGATCAGATGGGATGTGAGTTCGATGGAGGTGCCGTCGGATTTCACGATGGCGTACGAGAACCCTAGGACGACCTGGCCTCCTGACCTCTCCAGTTCCCTGCAGGAGGCGGTGCCTGAGAAGGCGGTCCCATCGGAGCCCATGATCACATAGTCCGGGTACGTCGCATCATCATCTAGGCTGCTGCCTATGCCGTATGCCGTCAGGGTTCCCATGACGCAGAGGATGACCACAACGGCAGCCAGGATGACATTCTGGGACCTCATCGTGGGTGGATGGGCGCTGTCATATAATTCATTGGGGTGGATCATGTCGCAGGATCCGCCGAAATATGTCTGGATGGCGCGAAATCCGAATTTGTCAAGATTTCAGTCATAGAAAACTTTAAGTATAATCAATATATCAGCGATTTTGCTGGGCAGGTAGATCAGTTGGAAGATCGTTACCTTGGCATGGTAGAGGCCGCGAGTTCGAATCTCGCCCTGTCCACCACTTTTCCTTATCTATCGACATGAGTTCTCTTGCGTTGTCATTCCGCATCTTCGTCATGTGACTGTGCCGTGGACGTATTGTCATGGGTCAGGACCTTCGGGACGCTTGTTGCCTATACTCGTCGTCCAGAAGCACTTTAGTATTTGCCGTAGGGAGCTGGTTGTCCGGGCGGCCTGGGCATCCCGGACTGGAACAAGCTCATTCCTCTCTGAACCTGTCCCTCAGCTTCGAACGGTTGGCCTCGACCCTCTCCCTGTGCGCTGCCCTCTTCTTGTCACGGAGCTCCGCTCTCGCCCTCCTCTCCATATCCTTCTGGAGGTCCTGCAGGTCCTCCATCTCGGTCAGCAGTTCAGCGGCGTCATAGCGCATGGTGGTCTGGGAGAATCCGGAGACCTTCGAGTCGTACATGTCGGGAGAGCTCTCGTCCGCGAGGACGACCAGGAAGGTGCAGTCCGAGCCGACGTCGCTGATCACACATTCGATCAGGGAACGGTCCTTGTCGGCATCATGGGAGTCCTTGGCCCCTCCGGCCAGCAGCCCGATTCCCCCTCCGAGGAGAACGCCGAGGGGGCCGCCCAGTATGCCGATGATCATACCGATCATGCCTCCTGTGAACGTGTCGTCGGAGTACTTCCCGTCATTGAATGCGTCCAGGATCCTGAATTCGCCGTTCTCGCGCTTCACAATGGATGCCTGTGAGATCCTGCAGCTGTATGTGCGTGCGTCGTTCTTGAGTACGCTGAAGGCCTGGAAAGCCTCGCTCTCGATTTCGAACCTGGATATTATCACGTTCTGCATCTCTTTCACCATCCTGTGTGGGATGAGATGACTCGTTTGTTCTTCTATAAAAAACAAGCAGTATAACCGTTAGCCTGTGGATGAATCATCATCCGAACGTGGCGAGGTTTCAGATGGGTTTCCGAAAAGGGAGGTGCCGGGATCGGCCCAGAGGGCCGGGTCCCGGTCGACATTCGATCAACGGGATCCACGTCTGCCGTTCCCAGTGCCGCGGTGGGAACCCTTTCCTCCGCGCCTGTCCCCTCCGGAATTGTAGCCGTCGTCCACGAATATGTAGTCGAACGTCGCGAGATCGCCCATCTCCTCGAACCTGGTGCGGACGTACTCCTTGACGCTCTCGTTCTCGCAGACCTTCGACAGCCATTTGACCGACGGGAGCGAGGGATCACCGTACATCTGGAAGTACAGCTTGGCGGCGTCCATGTCGCGACCCACGTCGTGGAGCGCATATATCAGCTGCTTGCTGCGACGGGCCTCGTCCTTCGATAGGGATGACAGGGCCCTGCCGCAGTCCTCGTAGCCCTCCAGGCAGCATTTCTTCAGCCAGTTGATCTCCCTGTAGCCGCCCATGAGCCTTCCCACCTCGATCATTCTCTCTGGGTTCCCGATGCAGTACCTGTCCAGGTCGGTTGTGTCCTCGCCGTCGTAGTATCTGACGAGGCCTGCCGCGTCCCCGCGGTTCAGGTACACCTTCGACAGCCCTTTCCTGACATCCTTCCTGGCCTGTGCGGGCATGAGCTCTTCCACGGCGTCGTCCGATCCGGAGACCGCTGCGGCGATCATCGGAGGTATCCATTCATCGCCGTCCGAGCGCAGCTTCATCGCTGACAGGTACTTTCCGAATGGTGTGTCGGATATGCCGAGCTCGTACACGAGCGATGTGATGAGGTCCCTGTGGGCCTCCATGCCGTCCCTGAGGTATTCCTCCCTGTCGTCGGCATCCAGATACCCTCTGAGGAACGCTGCCTCGGGGAATTCGCCGGAGAGCTCCTCCAGTCTCCTGACGGCATGCCTCTCGCCTTTGGTCGCCCTGATGAACTCCGTGCGGATGGACTGTCTCAGTCTCTTCCTTTCATCGATCTCCTTCAGGAGCTCCTCCGCCCTGACCGAGTCCTTCTTCCTGACCAGAATCTTGAGGCCCTCGACGGCCATGGCTTCGTCGGGGCACCTGGCGAACACGTCGATGCAGGGGTCGTCGCCCTCTATCTCTTCGAGGCGTATCCTCTCGTAGATCGCCAGCGGGTTCCCCTGGGCGGCAGCCGAATCAAGGGCGGTCCTTTCCCAGCGGGGGTCGATGGTGAGGCAGAGGTAGTCGAAAGCGACCATGGCGTCCTCTGGACAGGCCTTGGCGACCCTGCCCCTGATCGTCGGAAACTGCTCCGGGCCCGCTTCGCGGAGCATGCGCAGCATGTTGCTCTCGCAGCCCTTGCTCATCCTGGCGGCTCCGTGGAGGTACAGCACCATGGCGAGGTCCTTCCTGCCGTTCACCTCGCAGTCCACGCCCTTGAACAATATCCTCTGCGGGGTGGATGGGACCGTCAGATTCAGCTCCTGGGGCTCCTGCTGCTTCGCCGGCTCCGAGGGCCTCTCGCGAGGCCTCTCCTGATCCCTCGGCTTCCTGTCGCCGTATCCTCTTCCGTCCCTGCGGTCGTCGCGGCGTCCATCGCGACGCTGTCCGTCATGCCTGCGTCCTCCGTCCCTCGGGCCGTTGTTCCTGGGACCGTTGCCGGCCGGTCTTCCACCTCTCCTGTCGTCGCGGCGTCCGTCCCTGCGGTCGTCACGGGGTCTGCGGTCGCCGTGTCCCTGGCGGGGGCCGCCTCTCCTGTCACCGTTGCGGGAGCCGTCCCTGCGACCTTTGCGGAAATCGCCTTTCCCGCGATCGTCGCGATCCCTGCGGGGGCCCCTTCCGTCGTTTCCGGAGCGGGGTCTGTAGGTCTTTCCGTGGTCATTTCTGGTAACGTCATCTTCGGATGCCATGGCGGTTCATCCGTCCAGAAACGGGACCTATAATAATACTTGGGATAGGAGGCAGGCCGTCAGACCATCAGAAGCGCCGTCGCATCGCCCCAGTACATGGACACCCACTCGCTGGCTCCCTGGAAGGCATACTCCACACCGAGGGCGGTCAGCAGCAGACCCACGATCTTGGATGTGATGTTCAGGGCGTTCTCGCCCACCAGGCGCACGATCGTATGGGACATGCGGAGGAGCGCCCAGGTGACGACAAGCGCCAGCATCCCCGCGAGGACGACCTCCAGGTATCCGTACTCCTGTGTGAACAGGATCGCGGCGGTGATGACTCCCGGACCGGTCATTATCGGGGTGGCGACGATGATCCAGGGTGCATCCTTCTCATCGGACACCTTGCTGAGCCTGAGGCCGAAGACCAGTTCGGCGCCCATCATGACCAGGATTATCCCTCCAGCGATCCTGAAGCTCTCCATGGTCACTCCGAACACGGACATCAGCGGGGATCCGATGAACACGAACACGAACAGTAGTATTCCCGCGACGATCACGGCGCGGTTGGCGTAGCTCCGGAGCGTGTCGCGGTCCACGCCCTTGGTTATGGACAGGAACGTGGGTATGCTGGAGAACGGGTTCATGACCAGGAAGATCGACAGCGCGACGCTCGCGAAGGTCAGCACATCCATGCTTCCCCTATGACCGCTCTTGACGTTCAACCTTTCGTGTCCTGTCCCGGCACCATGCTCTTGTGGCAGAGATAGTACCTGCGCATCCCTCCCGCGAACATGTCGAATATCAATCCCTCGTCCTCCATCCTGTTGATGGTGTCCCTCATATGGGTCTTCGATATGTGGAGGAGCTCGGTGAGTTCGTCGAAGGTCACGCCTCCGCGGATCCTCATGTAGCAGACGACCTTCTCCGTCTTCGCCTGGTAATGGGAGACAAGTCTGTCTATCACGGGGATGATGGTAATGAACGAATCCGGTGTGGACACGAACCTCGGTTCCGTTCCGGTGCGGGAATATGTCTTGCGGATCACATCCAGGCCGTTCCTGTAGTGCCCCTTCAGTCTGAACAGCTCGAGGACGGCAACGACGTCCGGGTTCCTGATCCCCCTGTTGTCCCTGCAGGCCGATCCCGGGGACTGCACCGATATCCCGCTGTCCCCGAGGGTCACCCTTATGTCCTCGGGGACGGAGTAGTCACGATGGGCGACGGCGTTGGTCAGCGCCTCGTACAGGGCCATGCGCGGGAATCTGAACGTCTCGCTCTTGGAACCTTCGATCACGGTCTTGGGGTTGAACGGCGAGATAACGCCCATCACATCGTTCGCATGGGAAAGGATGCAGCCCGTGACCCGGGTGTCCGTCCCGTCGGGGAATTCCACGGTCATGCCGAACGGACACTGGTCCGAAAGCAGGTACCCGAGCCACTTCACGTTCCCATCTGGGTCCTTGGCGTTGGGTATGTCGTCCAGCCCGTGGCGGGGTGTCATCCCGCGCAGATGTTCGAATGTGAGGTCCTCCGGAATCCCGCACATCGCGTCGTCTTCGTTCATAAAAATGATACAATGTTTCAATAAGCTTAAACCATTCTAAATGATATAAAGTTAAAAATCAATAAATCAATGATTATTAATCTATGATTGCATCGATTTTCCCACAATCTGTATACAGTATCCGGTCTGATACCTATCGCCTAAATACTCATCCGATGATTACCTGATGGGTGCAAAAAATGGTAGACATACCTGCAGAAGTTATGGAGATCATGAACGCCAAGGGAACCGTCAAGGCTCTCGTCACCGCCAACAAGGCTGGCCAGCCCCATGCCATCGTTTGCGGAACCATCGCCTGTCCCGCTCCCAACAAGATGGTCGTCGGAGAGGTCCTCATGAAGAGGTCCGCCGAGTACATGGCCGAGAACGGAAAGGCCGCCTTCATGATCGCAGCCGGACCCAAGGCCTACGAGATCCAGGTCGAGAACCCCGTC
>CAZLMR010000047.1:0-7738 GCA_964560575.1 uncultured Methanomassiliicoccales archaeon
GGGGTCGAACGAGTCTATGTTCTCGAAGGAGGTCATATCGATGGTCAGGTCGGTGCATCTGTCGCTCTCGACCGGCTCGCCGGTCACACGGATGCACGATCCCATGTCCATGTCGTAGAAGAAGCGATGGTTGAGGGGGATGTCGGATGCGAGCGTGTCGAATCCCATCCTCCTGAACTTGTTGCGGTATTCGGAGACCTTCCACGGGCTCCGTATCGTGACCTTCAGCACCGGGGTGTCCGCCGCGCGGTAGAGGAGTGTGTCCCTCTCGGTGGATATGACCTCCTCATCCTCTGCGAGCTGTTTCTCCAGGGTCTCGGTGGGATTCACGGCGAACAGGTACGGTCTGAACCCATGGACCAGTATGGTGACCGATTGCTTGTCGCGCGATTTGCCGTACAGCTCTACGACCGGCTCCTCTTCCTCCATGACGTAGGAGGCGCTGATAAGTCTGACGTCCCAGGTGCCCATGGCGGATCACTTGTTGGCGACGATCCTTATGACGTCCCCGTCCTGGAGCTCGTAGTCGGCTCCGACGGTGCGCTTGGTCTTGGCGTTGACCGCGCGGATGAACTTGTCCCCGAGCTCGGTGTGGATCCTGTAGGCCAGGTCCCTGGCGGTGGAGCCGCGCGGAACCAGGAACGCGTCGGGGAGGACCCTTCCGAAGTGGTCGGTGTACTTGTTCTCGTCCTCGACGGGGTACACCGCGATGAGGTCCAGCATGTTGAACGCGGCCTCCTCTATGCACCTCTGGATCCCGGTGCCGCCGTTCGCCCTCATCTTCTCCGCCATGTACTCGAGGGCCTTCTTCTGGCCGTCGCTGACCTTGGCACCCTCCTTGATGGTGAACGTCTCGTCTCCCGGCGTGTACTCCACCAGTCCGCCCGCGGCCGCCTTCTTGAGCGCCAGCTCGGTCTCGGCCATGGTGGCGACGCAGATGTCGTTGATGGCCTCCACCTTCTCGATGTTCCCTGCAGGGGCGATGTCAGCCTTGTTCATCGCGGCTATCATGGGCTTGGACTGCTTCCTTATCTCCCCGCACAGCTGGAGGAGGAGGTCGTCGTCCCATTTCGTGGGATCGTCGGGGAGGGGGACGGCCCTCAGGGCCTCCTTTATCTGGGTCTCCGTGACCTTGAGTCCCTGGAGCCTCTCCGCCAGGATGGCCTCGGGCTTGCTGCCCTGCATCTTCGCCTGCCTGGCTATCTTGGAGAACCCGTTCTTGATGATCTCCCTCATCCAGCACTCTATCTCCCTCCTGAGGAACAGTATGTCCTCCGTCGGGTCGTGCGTGCCGATGTCGACGGGATTCCCCTCGATGTCCGTGGAGCCGCTCACGTCGACCACGTTGATGAGCGCATCCGCCTGCCTGAGGTCGTCCAGGAACTTGTTGCCCAGACCCTTGCCCTCCCAGGCGTCGGGGACCAGCCCCGCCACGTCCAGGAGCTCCACGGGGATCATCCTGGTGCCGTCGACGCACAGGGAGTTATGCGGGGTGCATGTGACCCCGAGCTCCCTGCAGGGGCACGGGGCACGGACGTATGCGACGCCCTTGTTGGGCTCGATGGTTGTGAATGGGTAGTTGGCTATCTCGACGGGCGCCATCGTTGCCGCTCCGAAGAATGTGGATTTGCCGACGTTCGGCTTTCCTACGATACCAATCTGCATGTGATCGCGACCATATGGGGTTCTTCGATTTAATGTGATTCGGGGTCGGCGTCACGCCTCTGGCTCGTCCCGGTCGCCGGACTCCATGTGCTCCGTGATGCGGTCCAGCATATCCGATAGCACGACGATCTCCTCCTCCGACAGGCATCCGAGGCTCCTGTGCCCCGCGTCGCTGCCGCGTGCCTTCAGCTCGTCGCAGACCTCCCTGCCGTGATCCGACAGGACGATGGTCCTGGCCCTCGCGTCCTCCCCCGAGACCCGGACATCCAGCAGGTCCTTGGACCTCATGCGGTCGACCAGGCCGCAGGCCGCCTGGTGGCTCACATCCAGATGGTCCCTGAGGTCGTTGATCTGGCTGCTGGGGGTCCTGTCGAAGAATATCAGGGCGTCCGCCTGGATGGAGGTCAGTCCGAGGTCCTCGAGGTCCCTGTCCCTTCCCTGGATCATCCGTCTGGCGACCCTCTGGAACTTCCTGATCGTCAGGCGGTAGTTGTCGTCAGTTACCTGTGCCGGCACCATCGGATCCGCTCCCCGATATGGCGGTGTTCTCCGGATCCCCGGGGAACAGCCTCTTCGTCAGCCAGGCGAGCCTGCTGAAGTAGATTCCGGCTATGGTCCCGATCAGGAGGGCGCATATCACCGTGCCCTCTCTGACTCCGCCTGTGGTCCCCATGCCGATGTAGCCGATTATGGCCGCGATGACGATCATGCTCACATCGGAGCATACGCGGACGACCCTGTACGGTTTCTTCTTGATCCTGACGGAGAGCGCATAGGCGAACCCGTCACCGGGGACCATCGTGAAGTCCGCGACGATCTGCAGATACACCCCGAACGCCAAGCCGAAGCATCCGATGAGGACGCAGACGATCCTCTCCCAGTAGATCTCGGGAGAGAAGTCGCTGAGGAGCATCATTCCGAAGTCGATGAAGTATCCGAATACGAACGAGATCACGACCTGCAGGCCCAGACTGACCTTGTCCGCCTGTTTCCCCAGTATGACCAGCTGGAGGAACACCAGGAGCAGGCTGTAGATAATCGTGAAGTTGCCCAGTGACAGGGACGGGAATATGAGCGACAGGCTGTACGGTATGGACGAGATGGGCGGCGTTCCGAGGGACGCCTTGGTGATGAACCCTATGCTGAGGGATATCACGAGAAGGCCCACGGCGAACACGAGTATGCGCCTGCAGATGTGATCGTGTTTCATGATGATTCGCAATCATACAAGATGTTGTATATTAATATGATGCGACGAATCACACCATGGTGGGCAGAGGCGCCCTGCCGATCTCGCCGCCTATCCACCTGTTCACAGCGTAGATGAGAGTCACCGCAGAGTAGATGAGCAGCCCCGCGGTCCAGACGATCTCCGTCCCCGTCAGGATTCCAAGGATGATCACGGCAGAGGACAGGGCGGCCGTCGCCGCGAGGACGCGGAAACCCCTAACCACCAGCGGGAAAACCGAGATCAGAAGCAGGAAGGCTCCGATCGTCAGGATGTGGGGGTCGGCCTCCGCACCGAGTATCACGGCGGCGTCCCAGGTGGCCGAGACGAGGGCCATCGAGAGCAGGTATATGCAGGTGCCCGGACGGCCGTGGAACATGGAGTACAGGGCGGCGATGCAGGTCACGGCTGACAGGAACAGCCCCGGCACGCAGAATGCCGGGGACATGTCGAACAGCGAGGAGTCCAGCCCGACCATCGATGCCGTGAACATGCCTGCCGTGGCCACCAGCAGGACGGAGTAATCCTTCCCGGAGTCGACGGCGAAGCGTGCCCTGTCCCTCTCCAGGATGCGCTCCCCCCTCTCGCCGAGGATGGCGCCCAACATCGAGTACACCATCAGTGCGGCGCCGGCGATGAGTGCTACCACGCCCAACGGGACGGTCTCGGCGGTGCCGGTCAGAGGCGGTATGAGATAGACGACGGCCATCCCGCCGGCGGTCGTCGCAAGCGCCCAGTTCCTTCTGAAGATGAATATCGCCGCGGTCATGGCGATGCCGACGGCGAACACGATCTCCATGGGGAGCGCCCCTCCGGTATCGAAGAGGAGGGTGACGAGAGAGAACGCCAGCACGGACAATCCAATGTACATGTTCATGAGGGCCTCGGTGAGCTTCCCGTCCCTCAGAAGGTCGAGGACGAACAGGAGGGCGAACATGCACAGGGCGACCCTCACGAAATGGTACGAGGTGGCGTCCGTCTGATGTCCGGTGGCCACCAGCAGGTAGTTCATCCCGCACCATACCGCGATCAGACCGATGGTCAGATGGGATGCGGAGTTCATCCTCGAGACGTGACCGCCGTGGCCGTGGGATTCCTTGGACATGAACAGGCCCCTGAACAGGCTGGTGCCAGTCTCGTAGCGGACGATGGACGTTATGGCCATGACGCACGACACGGCCTTGAGGACGGCCACGATGACCTCCAGATACGCAGCATCGCTTATGAACGGCCCCAGGAAGAACATGGCGAAGAGCAGCACGCTGGCGACGGACATCATCCAGTCGCCCTCACGGGCGAACCTGTACGCGAGTGGGATGAACACGAAGGAGACCACGAGTCCGAGGTACTCGGTGTCCGGCACGTGGACGATGTGCGCTGCGGATGTGACTATGGTGATCATCGCCACGGTGTACATCATCATGCCCTCGGTGGCGATCCCGCGCGACAGGGCATACAGGCCGAATCCCATGGTGATGACAGACATGACGATCTTGACCAGGTACAGCGATGAGTCCCCGTCGATGACGTAGTATCCGAGCACCAGCGACAGGATCGCGAACATCAGCACTCCGGCCGTGGACACCAGGCTGTGGGTGTACTCCACCGGGCTCTGATGCATGCGGGGGCAGTCGAGCTCGTACCTCTTCCTCAGGACGCAGACCTTGTAAGTCTTCCAGGTGGCGGACACCAGGAACAGGATGCCGCATGCAAGGTACCCGATGCCGGAGATCCCGGCGGAATGGTCGGTCGGCAGGGATGATGCCAGCAGTGTGATGCACACGATCACGCATGCGGCGAACCGTAGTCTCTGGCTCCTCTTGTTGAATATGAACGCACAGGTGGCGAATCCCGAAATGAAGAACAGGTTCGCGATCACGAACCCTGTCAGTTCGGTCGTGACGGCCGACATGGACATGATCAGGGTCATTACGCCCATCAGCAGCATGAGGATGGACTCTGTGATCATGCGGGCCCACATCGACACGACGGAGAAGGAGATGGCGAGGAACGAGCACATCATGACCAGCGCCCCGGTGGCGACCTGGTCCAGTCCGAGGATGTCCACGACCCAGGGGGATGCGCAGGCGGATGTCAGGCAGAGGAGCGCCAGGGAGAACGTCCCGGCCGTCGGCGCTATGGCGAAGCGTCCAAGGTCGGAGTAGTGGGGATAGCGCATCGGCCCGTCGGCACTCGATATGGGGATGACGACCATGCCGCTCTCCTTGTAGATCCATCTGGAGGCCGCATACACCAGTATGACCACCGACATCACCAGCGCCCCGGCCCTCCAGCACAGCTCGGTCCCGAGGAGGACGCCAGGGGTCGCCAGGATGCCGAATGCCAGGGCGGCGAATCCGGTGAAGTACTGACGTCTCAGGATCATCAGGGCACCGCAGATCGCCATGATCGCAGCACAGAAGATGTCGGTGACCATGAATCCGGTGCCGACGGCGTTCCCGACCGCGAACATCACCGAGGCGGCGGAATACGTCAGGATCATGATGCCCTCCAGCAGGATGCCCCTGCAGATCCCGTAGAGCCCTATCGCCAGTGTGTATGCGCATATGACGAACGTGGATGCGAACATCGTTCCGTCGTACACGGAGAAGGCGCTGATGAGGCCCTGGGTGCCGATCATGAGGAGTCCGACGATGACCACCGTCTCGTACGCCCTGTCGCGTTCCGGGATGTGCTTCGCGAACCTCCCTCCTACGCGGTCCTTCCTGATGGAGCCGAAGAGTCCGAAGATCAGGAAGAGCAGCCCGGAGGCGACAATGAGCAGGTCGGAGAGCCCGACGGACGCAGCGTCCTGGAGTATCGAGGAAAGCAGGTTGGATCCGAGCAGCATCGCGGACGCCGATGTGGCCAGGTAGCGTCCCCGGGAGAAGCTGACGACCACGAACGCCACTAGTGGGACCGAGTACGTCAGTTCGATGATCGGCATGTCCCAGGTGCCCAGGGCTATGGAGCTGACCGAGCGTGTCGCCGAGGACAGCGCTATGTACAGCATCGTCAGGCCGCTCGTTATGTGGTCCGTTCTCACGGACCCGAACGCGAGGACTGCGAGCACAACGGACAGGGACAGGCCGGCCAACGCTCCGGCGGTGGCGTCCATGCCGAGACATCCAGTGGCCAGGTCGACCTCCTGCAGTCCCGTCCAGATCAGAAGTACGCCGCAGACCACGAACGACGACATGGTGGTGCCGATGTGCAGCCCCTTCCACACCTCGTTCCGGTCGGTCATGAGGGGACATCACCCGATTGGCCATAAATCATCTGGATGCGGACGCACGGTAGACCGCGTCGGCTATCTCCCCGATCTCCACGGGGCGCAGGTCCTCTATCCTCTCGTCCAGATACGGCACGTCGTCGCCGGGGGCGATCATCCTGGCCGATTTCAGGGATGTGCCGATCTTCTTGCGGCGATGGTTGAATGTGACCTCGGTCACCTTGAAGAACGTCCTCTCGTCGAGCACCTCGAAGGGCGCCTTCCTGGGGACGATCCTCACAAGCGCGGAATCCACCTTGGGTCTGGGGTTGAATCTGGATGCCGGGACCGTCTCCATGACCTCGCAGTCCGCCCTGTAGAATAGGTTTACGGTGAGCCTCGAGTAATCGGGGCTTCCGACATCGGCGACCATGCGGTCTGCAAACTCCTTCTGGACCATGACGACCGCCGTCCTGAACCGGTGTTCCAGCAGCTTGAATATGATCGGGGTGGAGACACTGTACGGGAGGTTGCTGACGAATACATCGAACTCCGGGAACGGGACCTTGACCGCATCCCCGTGGATCAGGGACACCCTGCCGCCAAAGGTCTCGGAGATGTACTGTGCCAGGATGTCGTCCAGCTCTATGCACGTGAGGTTGCACGGCAATGCAACCATGCGTTCGGTCAGGATGCCGAGTCCCGGTCCGACCTCGAGCACCCTGTCCCCATCGCGGATCTCCGCATAAGAGATGTGCCTGTCGGCCACCCTGCCGTCTATCAGGAAGTTCTGTCCCTTGCTCTTCTTCGGGACGATGCCGGTCTCGGCGATGAGCCTGCCTGTGTCTGTCATCTCGAGACGAACAGGTAGCGCTTCCTCTCGGGGTCGGAGATCTCGAGAACGATGCGCGCGACGATGAGCTTTTCCGGACTCTTGACGCCGGTCCTCTCGGCGAGTTCGGCGAAGTCCTTGAAGTTGCCCTTCTTCCTCTCGTCGAGGATGGCGTTCATGGACTTCTTGCCAAGTCCGGGGAGTTCCTCCAGCATGTGCTTGCGCATGCTGATGCCCTCGGCCTCGTTGAAGAACCTGATGAACCTGTCCTGTTTGGCCATCACGATGTCGCTGATGGCGTACTCCAGCTCGGCCTGCGCGTTGTTGGTGAGGTCGTTGTAGTTGATGCGGCGCTTGACATGGTCTATCATGTCGCGCTTGACCTCCGCAGTGTCCTTCCCGATGTAGGTCCTGGCTCCGATGTCCACCTGGGCGCCGGCCTTGGGGACGAGTTCGAAAAGCTTGAACTCCTCGTCCCCGATGGCGTAGCACACGGGCTCTCTCTTTGAGAATCCTCCGCCGGTGGCGCCCTGCGGGAGATAATCGAGGATGTAAGCGTAGTCTTCCATGGGGTGTCCCACCTCAGATGTGCTTCTCGACAATATCGATTATCTGCTGGATCTGTGCCGGCTCGAGGGTAACCCTCTCTTTGGAAAAGATTGCGCGGACATCCTCCGGGTATCTGGGGAGGAGGTCCGCGATTTTCAGGGCAACGGCATCGGTGACGATGTCGATCTGCTTGACCTCGTCGATGATCGCGTTGGCCTGGTCGAGGGAGATGCTGCAGACCGTCTGGGCATGG
>CAZLMR010000048.1:0-7483 GCA_964560575.1 uncultured Methanomassiliicoccales archaeon
CCTCCGTCCTCTCCACCCATACATCCACGTCATCGCCGCAGACGTCGAGGTCGAAGACGCGCAGATGGAATTCTGGTCTGGGAGGGCGTCCTACCGTTATCTTCCAGTTCTCCAGCACGGATTCTGGAGCATGGTCTCTGAAGTACACGTATTCGAACAATCTGGTTTTGTCGCCCTGTGTCACGAGAACGAGGTCGTGCTTCCCATCGTCGATCCCAAACTCGAATGTTGGATCATCCAACGCGATTTCGAGGACGTCCTGTATCCTCTGTATCAGTTCCTCCGAGTATTCGGCCATTCTGTCGGAATCCATCATTCTGCGGATTTCCGACTCCTCCCTCTTGAACTCCTCCCATGCCTTTGAGACCCTGGTCCTGAATGTCATCTCGAATGTCGGTAGCGCCATGCTTTCCCTGCATGAGTCTATAAGGGTCTGGATCTCCTCCTTGGAATTCAATTTAGAATCGTCTCCCGGGTGGAGTTCTATCGCCTTCTCGAAATGGGGGAGTGCCTCGCCCTCCCTCTCGAGGAAGATTAGGGAGTATCCGATGCGGAAATTCCAGCTGTAGTCCTCGGACATCTCATCCTCGTGAGGTTCCAGCAGCCTCAACGCCTTCCTGAGTATCCTTCTGCCTTCGATTTCGCCAGGTTCTCCCAGATTGTTGTAGGCTCTGGCCAGTTCTATATCGGTCTCAATCGTGCGCTGTTCAGGAGGGATCTTTTCTAACGCTTCGACTATGCTCTCGTATTCCTGGTTCTCATGCCAGTTCTGACACTGGATTAGTAGACCTTCCAAATCCATCCTTCAACTCTCCCTTGTCCCTTGGCTAAATATGCCAGACGCAGTTCCCGACATCTTTGACTGTATTGTCGAACGTTATCTGAGTCATGTCGCATCCACGATTCGATAGGCTATCCATGCCGGCCGGGGAATGTATCTGTTGCAGATAATAAATACTTTCAGTTGATTTTAGTTTTTATAATATATTCAGAATGCGTGAACGATTTGACTGGCAGTTTCCTTTTTGATTTTCTGTATATTTTTAAACGAAATGTAAACTTTTCCGATTTTGTTCCTTGTCATTTAAAATCTAAATCAATGAACTCGTATGTAAGTTTATTAACCATCATCACGATTACCTGTTCATGCCAGACATGGATCCTGTCCAGATGCAGATTGATATGATCAAGGCGCAAGCAGAGACACAGAAGAAGATGTTTCAGCAGATGTACGCCTCCGACCCGGCCATGGTCGAGCAGATGTGTTCGCAGATCGACCAGAGTCTGCAGATGCAGATACAGATGCTCACTCAGATGATGGGCGCCGCAGACGGCAACGGGTTCGTGGATCCGGATGCACAGGCGAGGATGGTGTTGAACCAGCTCGGATACGACGAGAGCCAGATGTTCCAGCTGATGGGGGGCGAGGATGACGACAGCCTCACCGAATCCATAATGGGTGACATGGATCCTTCCCAGTTCGGTTACGGAGACATCGTGACGGTCATATCGTCCATCGCTCAACTGCCCGAGATGAAACCCGAGCCTGCCGATCCCGAGAGGAAGCGCAGGTTCGAGATACTCCTCACAGGTATTCTTTCAACACTCAACGATCACAGGTTGGACGGTTTGGATGTGGAGCCTCGGGACGCCGACAGTCTTGATCTCATAAGATCCCTGCTGTCGGACTACTGGGGTGTAGAGGACCGTGACAGCCTCATTGAGACATTGAGATACCTGATTTCTAGCGGTCATTCGATGGACTATGCGAACAATCTGGAGGTAATTTCAAAAGGTGGGACGTCTCAGGATCTTCACGACGATGGGATGGATGGTGACGACATTGCCGTTTCCGATTCTAGGTTCGAGTTTACAAGGGCCTATGCTGGTCACTACGGTCCGATGATGTTGCGCGGATGGGATCTCGGCAGGGCGGCCAATGTCACTCGCTGGGGCTATTTCGTCGGTTTCATCACCGAGGAGGAGGCATGGGGAATACTCGACCAGATAGCCGACGGATGCATAGACGCATTCGAATCCTGGACATCTTTTGCGCAGTCATACATCTTCGGAAGCATGTTTTGGAAATGTTTCTACGGATCCGATGCATGCTACGAAAATGCCGCTGGACTTATGTTCGCAATAGAGCATCTCCTCACCGAGGGTGAGTGGAGGGACTTCCCCTGGGTGAGTACGATATCATGAGCGTTGAGGATTTGGAATCAGCTTATTTCAGTTATGATCAGCCGCGTGACTTGATCGTTTCGATTGCTTCAACGATAGATCCCTCTGACATAGGTCGGCATGGAAAGACCGCAGTGCACCTGGCCGCGGAGATGGTGGACCCAGAGGTGCTTGGGATTCTCTTGGGCCGTGGATTCAGGGCAGGAGCTACCGACGAGTACGGGCGCACACCGTTGCATCTTCTGGCGATGCAGAACTGGGAGAAGAGGAGGTCGGAGATGTACGAATGCACCGAGATGCTGCTGTCGCACAGATGCCCGCCGGGCAGGAGGGACGACGAAGGCAAGTGCTTCTATCACATAGCCGCGTATCTGCACAACTATCCGATGATAGAGGTCATCGGCAAGATGAAGATTAGATGCGATGCGACCGAAGAGAGCACAGGTATGAATGCTCTTCACATGCTATGCGAAGCCGCTCAGAGGTACGATTACACCTACGAGAGGAATCCGGAAGAGTTCTCGAAGAAGGATGAGATGTGTCGCGATATGGCGGAATGGTTGGTAGGCTGTGGTATAGATCCCGATGCTGAGACGAGGATAGGTCGCAAGGCGGTGGACTTCGCCATCTCTAACAGGATTAAGAAGACCTCCGCATTCTTGAACGGGGACAGCAACGAGGTCTCCGGAGGGATGAGTCTGACAGATGCGGTCATAGTCAATGATTCGGAAGCCGTAAGCGCTCTGCTTTCATCGGGTGCCGATCCGGAGGAGCTCTTCGACAGGGAGAATGCGTTCCATGGGATGACACCGCTGATGATAGCATGCAAGATGGTGGCTGAGGATTCGATCAACGCCCTCTTGGATGGTGGTGCAGACGCATCCAATTCCCGTGGATCCGATGGGAGGACAGCTCTCTACTATCTCCTGAAGTCCCTCAGCTCTCTGGTGGGAACAGGTAGTAACGACAGGGGCTCCGAGGCCTACCTCAGGATGCTCGGAAGGCTGGTGGAAGCTCAGGGGTCTCCCGATCTCCAGGTCGGAGAGGAGGAGGGGCCTGCCATATGCTTCGTGGCAGGAGACGATAGGCTCGGATGGACATCCGATGGGAAGTCGGTCAGAGCCATCGTGTTCGACAGACTTGTATCCTGGGGAGCAGACATAGAATCCCGTGATTCCATGGGGATGACCCCCCTCATACGTGCCTGCTCCGTTTCTGGTATGGATTCGGAGAACATCGTGTCAACGCTCATGGAACTGGGCGCAGACTATGACGCTAGGGATTCCGAGGGGATGTCGGCTGTGATGCATGCTTCATCACTGCCACATGACGAGGGGCTGGATCTCATCCGTCTGATCTATGACTTCTGCGAGCCAAACCTGTCATTCAGGAATTCCGATGGAAAGGATGCGGTTGAGCTGGCTGCGGAATCTGACAGCAAGGGTGTCCTAGGATTCCTTCTCAGTCGTTGAATACAGGGGGTGGGGAATTCCCACCCCCCATTAGGGCCTTATCCTTTTGCTCCCGCCATCAGAAGCATCTCTACGATTTCCGTGAATCCCGATTCGGTGGCGTAGTACATGGCAGTGTGGCCGTCGTTATCTGCCGCCTCTGGATCCGCATTATTTTCCAGAAGCATGGACACGAAATCGTTGCGTCCATTGCGAGCGGCGAGTATTAGAGGTGTGGATCCAGAACCGTTCTTGATATTGACGTCCGCACCGGATTTTATCAGTGCCATCCCTATATACTGGTTTCCGTCTGATGCCGCCAAGTGGATCGGACGATCACCTGTATTTAGGCTTGCGGATGTGTCGGCTCCGGCTGCTAGCAGCATCTCGACGATGTTGAGAGAACCTCTGTGGACAGCTAGGAAGAGTGCGCTCTCACCGTCATCGTTCAAGGAGTTCACGTCTGCTCCGTTCTCCAGAAGGACACGGACAACCTCTCCCTGGGAGTTCCAGCATGCCTGATGTAATGGGGTGTTTCCTGCAGAATCCCTGGTTACTGCGGAACCCTCGGAATCGGCCAGAGCGGAAACAAGTCCTTTCAGACCTAGTGATGTAGCGATATCCATGGCGGTGTGGCCTTCATTATCTGCAACTGAAGGGTCGGCACCTCTCTCAAGTAGAAGCTTTGCGGCATCTACCTTGCCCTCCGCTGTCATGGCGATCAGCGGTGTCCTGCCGATGCGGTCCGTGGCGTTAACATCAGCCCCAGCATCGATAAGCATGCGTATAACATCCTTGTTGCCACTGCGAGATGCTGAATGTAGCGGGGTAACGCTGTCGTTGGTGCAGGAACAGGGGTCAGCTCCTTTCTCCAGCAGAAGAGCTACAAGGTCACGTGCGCCCTTTTGACTGGCGAAGTGCAGGGCTGTCATGCCGGACGGGTCCCTCTTGTTGACATCGATATCGCCTTTGGCCAGAAGGGTCTGGGCTACTCCCTTCTGCCCGTTTTTGCATGCGTTCAGAAACATGTTGTCCAATTGAGACATCAGCATTCCTCCTTTTTCTGAAACGGTTTTATTCCTATCTGGATGAGTGGTGCTGCGACGCGGGAGCACTCCTCGGTCTCACCGCAGTCATTCAAACATAAGCAGTAAAGCCATCTGGCTAGGATGCCTGCGTATGTGGGATTGACGGAGGGCATCCTTGGATGCATCGGCACCGGTGAATCGAGACAGGCAATAAGGGCCGTTCCGACAGGATCGAACTGCCTTTGTGGAACCCCCTCTGTCAGGCGGCGGAATGCGGTTCTGGAGGCCTCCAAGGATTCCTCCCCACGTCCCGCAGACCTCAGACAAAGGGCGCGGTTGTAGACCACATCTGGTGAGGAGGAATCGTCAGACGGTCCGACCAGGATCCACGCTCCCAGCATATCGCCACATGATAGCATCTGGTATACCGCCGTTCCGTCGACAGTTGTCTTCGACTCTTTATCGCTGTCCAGGAATCCCATGTCGAACACCTCACATCATGAGTTCCAGGACGGATTCCATCCCGGCGGATGCGGCCATTTCTCCGGCTGTGATTCCGGAATGGTCAGGGATGTCATAGCGGGCACCCTTTTTAACCATGAGTCTGGCAGACTTCTCGTCACGCCATGCAATCGCATGATGGAGAGCTGTACGTCCCGTCTGGTCCTGATCATCCAGACGGACGCCCGCTGAGATCAGAGCCTTAACCGCCTGGTGATGACCGTTGGAAGCGGCGATCATAAGTGCTGTGAGGCCGTTGTTGCTGACGGCGTTGGGGTCCGCACCTGCTGAGATCAGAGCTTCTGATAGGCCACCATCATCATATCTGTATGAGGTCAGGACCAGGATCAGGGGTGTGGAACCCGAGTCATCTGCATGTCCGATATCAGGCAGGGTCTTTAAGATGTCTTTCTTTCTCGAATTCACTGCATCCTTACCTGGTATCGAATCGTATCCGCGGCAGTAGTTCAATGGTGGAGGGGATACAGCATAATGTGATGCGTTACGGCCGTGCGAGTCGGATATGAGCGGGTTAGCACCGGCCCTGATCAGCATTTCGACAGACTCCATGTCTGCGATAAGACAAGCCAGTTGCAGAGGTGTGACACCGTCGAAATCGATCACATGTCCGAACCCCTGCCGAATCGTCGTTCCTGTAGAATCCGGATCTATGCCGGAATCGAGGAATGCCTGTAGAAGTTTGTGGTGACGATTCAGTACAGCGAGATGCATGGGTGTAGCCCCGTAGGCGTCACACTGCATCCAAGCGGACGGGTCATCAAGGATTATTTCCAGTTCGGCCATCTGCCCCTCCCTTTCCTTATCCCAAGGAGAGACTTCCATCGATGCCAGTATGTGCAGGGCGTTTGAGCCGTTGCGGTTGCAGGATGTGATGTCCGCACCGATAGATTCCATCCTCCTATACACATTAGGTTCGCTGTGACCGCGCGATGCGTATAGTGTCGGTATGGTTTCTCCGTCAGGGAAACGTATTGAAGCATCGAAACCGGATTCTTCAAGTCTACTGATGAAGTCCTCTGAGCCTGATGATGTTAAAGCCTTCGACAATATCTCTTCCAAGATCTGGGCGTCATCGTCATCGTCAACATCTAGCTCCTCAATGAGTCCAAGTGCCGAATCGATGCCGGCCTTCACATTACCTTGAAAGAAATTGATCTCCATCTCCCTGATTCTTTCCCTATCCATCAATTCCCACCCCTTTCAGCATTCACACTCAGTGTATTGATGTATTCGACCAGATGGTCTACCTGTATGTTTTTTGTGGTGTCCGTGACCTCACCGTAAAGGAATGGTATTGATAAATGCCCAGAACGGCTGGTCCACACCACAGACATGAGCATATTGTAGAAGACCCGCGGATCCAATCTGCTTATCGGAACTCCGAGGATGTTGAGGATTTCCGCGAAGAGCACTATGCGGTCGTTCTTGAAACCAATGAACTCCTCCTCACTCATCAATCCTCTGAGGTATTGTTGGTCATCGAACGATGCGATGTACCATCTTCCTGAGAGTATATCAGACAATGTCTCCCTCATACCGTTCTCCGCTCCGTATTCCCATACGTTAGAACGGATGGTGTCGAGGATCTCAGCAGATTGTTTCCTGAATACCTCTGTGATAAGAGCGACCTTCGAGGGGAAAAACGAGTAGAAGAACGTCTTCGAGATTCCTTCTGGAACATATATCTCCTCCAAACCAGCATCTCTGAGTCCCTTATCCGCGAAAACTCTGGCAGAGCGTTCCAGCATGTTCTTGCGAATCGCTTCACGGTTCTCATCAGAGTAGGCCTTTCTCGACACGTGCGTGAATGACCTTGCATGTTAAAGCCCTTTTCTCATCATCGGTCTTTAACACCTCTCCATCAATCTCCATGGACGGTAACCATCTCTTGGCAATGAGGGTTTTATCTCGAATGATGCCTCACTGGGAACTCCCATCATAAAAAACGTTCGTAAATCCCGATGTTCGTCAGTCATCTTTATATTAGAAACGTGAGGTCATTCACCATACATGGTTTCCGAGAGAGATCTCACCAGCAAGAACGGTGCGCCCGTTCCGGATACGAACAATTCCCTCACAGCAGGGGAGCGCGGACCGATGATGCTCCAGGACGCATGGTTCCTGGAGAAGCTAGGACACTTCGACAGAGAGGTAATCCCGGAGAGACGCATGCATGCCAAAGGGTCTGGTGCATTCGGGAAGTTCACTGTAACAAATGACATCACACGCTATACAAAAGCCAAACTGTTCTCCGAGGTCGGGAAGGAGACGCCCGTATTCGTCAGATTCTCCACAGTC
>CAZLMR010000049.1:0-7431 GCA_964560575.1 uncultured Methanomassiliicoccales archaeon
GATGTGGAGGTCACCGTCGACCAGAGCGTCAAGTCGTTGAGACCCTGGTTCCTCTGCGGAGTCGTGAGGAACGTCGAGATCGACGATGAGTTCCTCAGATCAATGATGGAACTGCAGGAGAAGCTGCACATAACCATCGGCAGGAAGAGGAGCAAGCTGGCCATCGGCATACACGACCTCAACAAGGTCGAGCCCCCGTTCGTCTACAAGCTCGTCGACCCACATTCGGTCAAGTTCGTGCCGCTCGCCATGGACCAGGAGATGGACCTGGCGGAGATCCTCGAGAAGAACGAGAAGGGAAAGGCCTACGCCCGCCTCCTGGACAACTACGACATGTACCCCATCATCCAGGACAAGAACGGCTCCGTCCTCTCATTCCCTCCGATCATTAACGGTGTCCTCACCACGGTCACCGTCGGCAGGCACGACCTGTTCATAGATGTGACCGGTAACGACAGGAAGGCCGTCAAGGGAGCGCTGGACATCGTAGCGACCGCACTGGCGGAGCGCGGCGGTACGATCGAGACGGTCATCATGCATGACGGCTCCGAAACTTTCCGCTCCCCGGACCTCACTCCCTCGAAGAGGACGTTCTCCGCGTCCGCCTGTGACAGGTTCCTCGGAACCACGCTCGGCCCCGAAGGCATGGTCGAGTGCCTCCGCAGGATGGGCATTGACGCAGTCGCCGACGGAGACGAGGTGGAGGTCACGATCCCCAGCGTGAGGCTGGACATCATGCATGACGTCGACATCTACGAGGACGTCGCCACAGGATACGGGTTCGAGAGGTTCGGAGGCAAGCACAAGCTCGACCAGACCTCCGGATCCCTTTCGCCGCTCTCCACCTTCTCCGAGAACCTCAGGGATGTCATGATCGGTCTGGGCTTCAGCGAGGTAACCACACTCACCCTCAGCAACCAGCATGACGAGTTCGAGATCTCCGGACTGCCGGAGGTCGATGTGGTCAGGATCCTCAACCCCATCACGGAGGACCACACCTGCCTGAGGCCCTATCTCATGCCCAGCCTGGTCAGGATCCTCAGACACAACAAGCACAGGGACCTCCCCCAGAGGATATTCGAGATCGGCAACGTCGTGAGGGACGAACACACACAGCCCCGTCTCTGCGCCATGGCCACAGCCTCCAAGACCTCGTTCACCGAGATCAAATCACTCACGGAGTCTGTACTCAGGGAGATGTGCCTGAAATATACCATCGAACCCTGCGACCTCCCCACATTCGTGCCCGGTAGGGGTGCGAGGGTCTTGCTGGACGGGAAGGAGATCGGGATCTTCGGCGAGATGGCCCCGTCCGTGGTCGTAGCCTATGAAATCACGCATCCGATAATCTTCATGGAGCTGGACCTGGAGCCCATAGTCGCCATGAAGAGGGACACACTGTTCTGAGGGATCAGGATGGACATAGGAGACAGGTTCCCGGACTTCGTTCTCAAGGACGAGAACGGAGAGGACTTCGACAGCAGGATGCTCGAGGGCGTCAGGCACATCGTGTACTTCTATCCGAAGGACAACACCCCTGGATGCACCAAGGAGGCCGTGGAGTTCACCGCCATGGTCCCCAAGCTCATGATGCGCAACATCCCCGTCATAGGGATCAGCAAGGACTCGCCTGAATCACACAGGAAGTTCATGGACAAGCAGCAGCTCAAGATCAAGCTCCTCAGCGATCCCGACCACGAGCTGATGGAGAAGGTGGGTGCCTGGGGCACCAAGGTCTCCTACGGGAAGGAGACCGTAGGAACCATCAGGTCCACTTTCCTCATCGGAAAGGACGGCACCATCGAGGCGGTCTGGCGCAACGTGAAGGTCGCCGGCCATGTGGAGAAGGTCACCGAGTGCGCCCTCTCCAAGTTCAAGAACGCTTGAAATACCATAGGATGGGGCACGGGCGCATGCCCGGAACCCCATCGTTTTGTAAATTTTACTCAAAGGGACTTGTCCATCTCCCTCAGGATCTCGCCCGCATCCGCTATCAGACTGAGATCGGCGTAGCGGTGGATTGGCGCGTCGGGGTCGCTGTTCACAGCGATGACCCTTCCCGAGGATGACATGCCGGCTCTGTGCTGGACCGCTCCGGATATGCCGAACGCTATGTACAGATCGGGCGCCACGGTCCTTCCGGACATGCCCACCTGGCGGGAGCGAGGCATCCAGCCCTTCTCGACGAGTGATCTAGAACAGCAGACCATTCCGCCGACCTTCGTTGCCACCGATTCGGCCACATCGATCAGGGACCTGTCACGGATGCCGTCGCCCAGGGCGATCAGAATCCTGGCATCGCGTATGTCCGACCCGGTCTCGGTCACCCTCTCCTCGGAGAGGATCTCCTTGGCTGGAACGCACCTGTGCTGCCAGTAGATCGCCGTTCCCGTTCCCTCTCTCTCCTCCGGAATGGGGAATGCTCCGGGACGGACGGTGGCAATCTGCGGGAACCTCAGGCACTCGATGTCCGCCATGAGATTCCCGCCGAAAGCCGGACGCGTCATGACGATCCTGCGACCGTCCGCTGTCAGTGAGGTGCAGTCGGCGGTCAGCCCGGTGCCGAGCTCGGATGCGATCCTAGGAGCGAGCTCCCTTCCGCGGCTGGTGGCTCCGATGAGGACCGTCGCCGGTTCGATGCGCTTGATGAGGGATACGATGCACGAGGAATACTCCTCCGGACGATAGATCTCCAGCTCCTTCTCCCTGACATGGTACAGGGTGTCGACCCCGCATCCGAATATCCTGGGATACAGGGCCTTGACCTCTGCGCCACCGAACACGACGCCGAACACGCGCCCGTCGGAGAGGGTCCTGGCGGCCCCCAGCAGCTCTGCGCTCACATCCTTGATTCTCAACCCGTCGCCTTCACCCTCGGTCTCGATCCACACCAATATGCCATCGGCAGTGGACTGGTTGAGGTTGTACACGGAGAGCATCCCGGGCGGAAGCCTGTCGGGGTCATCCGAACCGCATGATGAGCATGATGAGCAGGAACCTCCCGAACAATCGCTCATCTCATCGCCTCCAGCTCGTTGATTATGAAGCCCGCTCCGTTATGCGGGTCGGTTATCTCCACCTTGCGGTTCCTCCTGGTCCCGGATGAGGTCTTCGTGGAGACGATCCTGGTCATCGACCCCTTGAGACCCACCGAATACACGCCCAGACCCACGGCGACCCTGTCCACGACCTCCACATCCATGTCCATGACCCTCAGATGATCCGCGATGCTGGGCAGGATGCCGTTCGGATCGACATTAGCGAATGACACCACCGATCCCCTTGGGACGATGACGGTCCTCCTGACATCACCGTAGTCCTGAAGGGCGGTGAACGAATCCCCGGACCTCTCCAGGCTCTCGGTGTATGCGAACTGCTGTACCCCGAGCTGTGCGGCTATCTCGTACGGGACCTGCCCGGTGTCCCCGTCGATCGCCTGCCTGCCGAACACATACAGGTCAGCATCTGGGATGAACTTCAGTATGAATGCGGTGAGTGTCCTGGCAGTTGCCCAGACATCGGCCCCTGCGAACGTCCTGTCTGTGAGGAGGTATGCCTTGTCGGCACCGAGCTCCAGACACTTCCTCAGAGCGGATTCCGCCTGCGGAGGACCCATGGTGAAGACGACGACCTCGTCCCCCTCCCCCTTCATCCCGAGCACACGGGCGAGGGCGTACTCGTCGTACGGGTTCAGGATCGAGGGGACACTCGCCCTGACGAGCGATCCGTTCTCATCCACGGACATCTCCATCGTGTCCGGCACCTGTTTGACTGCGACTGCGAACCTCAGTGTGACACCCCCACGATGTTCCCACGGCACAGTATGTCCTTGGGATCGAGGATGGACTTGACCCTGCGGATCTCCTCCACACCCTTCTCCCCGTACATGAGGGTCATGTAGTCGGTCTTGATCTTCCCTATCCCGTGCTCGGCGCTGGGGGATCCATCCAGCTCCACCGCCTTGGCTGCGAACCTCTGGTAGATCTCCTTGGCCCTCTCGAACTCATCCATCGACTTCAGGATTATCTCCACATGGGGATGGTTGTTCCCGATGTGTCCGAAGACGACGTACTCCAGACCGGCGGCGTCCAGCTGCTCAGCGTAGTAGGCCATCATCTCATCGGCCGCATCGTTGGGTACGGACATGTCCGTGCCCATCTTGTGTATGCCGGGCATCTCGCCCTTCAGGGACGCGACGTACTCGAAGATCGACCTGGGGATGGAATGCCTCAGCTCACGCATCCTGTCCCTGTCCTCCTGACCGACCCCGCACCAGGATCTCTCCAGGGAGCCTCCGTGGCGCCCGGCGATCTCCGCGACCCTGGCGTACCTCGACCTCATGTCGCCGGAGTCCTGCATGTCGAAGAAGAGGGCAGAACCTGCATAATCGGGGATCGTGGGGACCCTTATCATGGCTGGGTCGGCGTCCATGACGTCCCTTATCAGACGCAGGGACCTCCCGTCCATATACTCGAGGAACTCCGGGTCGACCAGGTCGTCGTCCCTGAACTCCCTGACTGCGGAAAGGCAGTCCTCGTCGGTCGGGAAGAACAGGATGTTGGACACCAGGGGATGCCACGGCGCTATGTAGACGTCGGCCTCGGCTATGATGCCGAAAATCCCCTCGGACCCGACGAACATGTCTATTAGGTCCATGCCCTCGTGGAACATCGGACCAGCGGCGTTCTTCACCCCGGTGTTGAAATCGTATGACGGGATGTCGAAAGAGAAGTAGGACCTGCCGGCGGGGAAGCTCATGCGCCTCCCCTCGGCCCTGTACTCCCCTCTGGCGAAATCTATGAACTGCCCCTCTGGCAGCACGACCCTCAGCCTCCTCACCCAGTCGCGGGTGGGCCCGTAGCGGTACGTCCTCGGACCGGAGGCGTTGCATGCGATGTTCCCGCCGATGGAGCCATTCATCTCCGTCGGATCCACCGGATAGAAATACGGCACAGGTTCGGACATCAGCCCTTCCCTGGCGCCTTCCGTGACGTCGACAAGGTGGGAGAAGTCCCTGGACATCAGGGTCCTGTTGATCTCGGCTATGGTCGTGCACGGCAGGACCCTGACGTAATATCCCCTGTCGTCCCTGCCTATACCTATGACCCCGGTCATCCTCTCCAGGGATATCACGTCGCCCTCGAGAGGCACGCATCCCCCGCACACACCCGTCCTCATCGCGCTGACGGTCACCGGGTTCCCCTTGGAGTTGTTGACCCTCATGACCTCCCTCAGCTCTGATTCGTCCACGGGGATGATCACGTGCTCCCCCTTGCCTGTCATCTTCGACTCATCGGTCAGATACTTGGAGTCGCTGCGGATCCTCTGCCTGTAGAACATCTCACTCATCCCATATGCGCGGAATCATTGCCGCGATGACCGACTGCTCGGTCAGGGTCTTGCGGTCGATAAGTCCCTTGCTGAGCAGGCCGACCGCCCCCTGCTTCTTGCCGATGTCGGTGCTCCCGTACACCTCGTGCACGGCGTCACCGACGGTCATGCCCTCCCTCACGAGGGCTGCTATGCGGCCCGGATACCTGAAACCGGAACCCTGCCCGTAGGTCTCCCTGCCGTCCCTGGAGACCACCGTGCAGTGCTGGATGTCGTACAGGCCGTCGAGCATATCGAAGACGCCGGCCTCTATCCCGACTGCCATGTCATGATGCCCCAGGGCCGCCACGGCCCTGTTCCTGGATCCCTCATGGGTCTGCGGTCCGAAGGGCTGAGGGGGCACACCGCTGGGAACGTCCACGGCCGTGATCCTGACCTCACCGTAAACGCGCTCCATCACTGAGCGCACCGCGGCGACCTTCACCTGGTTCAGGGACCCGACCGCTATGTCGATGGCATCCCTGTGACCAGACCTGCCGTACTCCCCCCTTAGGATCGCGGACGAGCT
This sequence comes from uncultured Methanomassiliicoccales archaeon, assembly GCA_964560575.1. Taxonomy (GTDB): domain Archaea; phylum Thermoplasmatota; class Thermoplasmata; order Methanomassiliicoccales; family Methanomethylophilaceae; genus Methanoprimaticola. Next base: position 5,900 of record CAZLMR010000049.1, read on the forward strand.
TATCTTGGATCCGTCGTCAGCCCTGACGAGAGGCACGACGGAGAGCTCCATCGGCCTGACGCCCCTGGATGCCCTCCTCTCGTTGAGGACCCTCCCGTTCCCCAGGGTCTCCTCCGAGACCACGAGGACATCGACCGTGTCCATGATCTCGTCCGGACCGTAGATGTCGTCGATCTCGAAGACGGTGTGATCCCCCAGTTCGGACAGGTAGGATTCTAGCTCCGCCCGCCTGATGTGGACCGGGACCGTCACGCCCCTGGACGACGACGCCATCCGGTCGGACGTGATGCCTACGACTACCTGGTCCCCGACCTCGAACGCCCTGCGTAGGAGCGCCTTGTGACCGTCGTGCAGGACATCGAAGGTGCCGGCTACGGCTGCCCTCGTCATTCTCCTGCACCGATGTACAGGACCACGCAGACTATCGTCACCGCGACGATGGCCAGCCAGATCAGCCCGAGCTTCCTCAGTTTCCCCTTGACCTCGTCACCTGCGGTGTCCTTGCAAGCCTGGCTGCAGAACTGTCCCTCTCCGACGAACGCCTTCCCGCAGTTGACGCAGTGTCTGTGCTGCGGAATCCTCTCCACGGTGTCTGCCATATGAATCGACCTCACTCCGACCTGCGGTCGGCCTCATTGTGAACTATGATCATGCAATGGTCCGCATGGAGGCTCAGCGGCCCGATGCGGATCTTGTCGGGGTTGTGCGACAGGAGCTCCGACTCCTCCTCTTCCGTAAGGTCGCGGTTGTCCCCAAGAACGAAGACGGGATTCTCCGGGAACTCGTAATCCCTGCAGTCCACGCCGTCCTCCTTGAGGTACACGAAACTCCCCCTCTCGGAGAGCCTGTTGAGCACATCTGAGAACGACATCCTCGTGACGTACACTCCGGGTGACGACTTGACCTCCTCCCCGTCCGCGACCGGCTTGAGGAGGGCGTTGCGGATTAGCGACGCGGTGCTCCTCTCATCTGGGTTCAGATACCTAAGCTCCTCTCCCTTGAAGATGACCGTCTTCGGCGGATCGTCCCCTCCGAGCAGGACCAGATAGGCCTCCACGTCCTTGCGGAGGTTGTGGCTCAGGAAGAATGCGGAGTTTACGCATCTGATGAGTATGTCCAGCCTTCCGGCGCCGCCGGCGATGTCGTCCAGCTTGAAGTCTCCGGTGGAGACCGCCTTGTGTCCCGTGATGACGAAGTACCTCATCCGGATCCCTGCAGTTCCTTGAGACTGTCGAGGTCCACCCCGGACATCTGCTTCAGCATCTGCTTGCGCATCTTGCGGTCCTTTCCGAAGGTGGTCATCGTCTTCTTCATCGTGTTGTACTGCTTGAGCAGCTCGCGGACATCGTGGGGGGTCACCCCGGCGCCGTTGGCGATCCTCTCGATCCTCTTGGCCTTGATCAGGGAGGGATCCTCCTTCTCCTCGTTGGTCATGGAGTCCATGATGGTACGGAAGATCAGCAACTTCCTCTGGGAGGCCTCGTAGTCGATCTTGTCCCCCATCTCGCTCATGCCCGGGAGCATGGTCATCA
>CAZLMR010000050.1:0-583 GCA_964560575.1 uncultured Methanomassiliicoccales archaeon
CAACGAGCCCACCCAGGGCTGCGTCATGGCATCGGACGCCTTCTTCCCGTTCAGGGACGGTGTGGACGAGGCCGCCAACGCCGGCGTCACCGCGATCATCCAGCCCGGAGGCAGCATCAGGGACCAGGAGGTCATCGACGCCGCCAACGAGCACGGCATGGCGATGGTCTTCACCGGATGCCGCGTGTTCAGGCACTGAAACTCCAAGCGGGGGAGACCCCGCTCAACCCCTTTCCATCGAAAGGTTCTCCGACATCCATTTTACCATCCCGTCCCATGCCGCCGTCATGGGTTGCAGATGCGACTGTGGCAACGAGTACGGGTTCGACCCCCTGGGCCTCTGGGTATGCCAGAAGTGCCTCAAGATGAACGACTCAGGACCCCTCGGAGGGAAGAAGGACGATGTCCTGGACCCCGACAGGGTGGACGGCCTCCTGAGGGACGCCACCGAGTTCGCGCCCCATGCCGACGCATCCGTCAGGGCGCATCCCGATTCCTGGCAGGCCTGGTACTCGCTGGGTGCGACATACGCGTCCAGGGGCAACGTCCTGCAGGCGGGGTACCTCTGGTCCAAGGCGTCGTA